>NZ_JTLD01000025.1 GCF_000798815.1 Alistipes sp. ZOR0009
TGCTCCCGGAGGCGTTGGCGAAAGGCAATATCGAATGAAAATGTAGCCACCAGCCTTTCCTGTGCACGAGCAACCGGAGGAGGGGCATTTAGCAGCATCAGCGGCGCACCTTGTGGATGCGCCGCTGATGCTATTCTGGTTGCCGTTACTCCGATGTGGCTACGCGGCTGGCTTTTATAACTCCCTTTATCCGGTTTATGCGGTAGATAATCATGTCGAGCTGCTTGATATTCTCCACGTACACCTTTACCTTCCCCTCAAAAAGGCCACCACGGGTGTTGAACGATGCCGAACGCAGGTTCACCTTCATCTCCTTGGAGAGCACCTCCGATATTCGGGTAAATAGCCCCATCGAATCCTCCCCAATAATGCGGATGGTGGTTTGGAACGAGTTGGTTTCGCGCGTTTGCTGCCACTTAGCCTTGATGATGCGGTAGGGGTAGCGCTCGTGCATGCTTTTGGCATTGGGGCAGGTGTTGCGGTGTATCTTTATGCCATGGGTGATGGTTACAAAGCCAAAGATGTCGTCGCCAAATATGGGGTTGCAGCAGGTTGCCAGCTTGTACTCCACGTTGGCTAGATTTTCGTCTATAACCAGGTAGTCGCCGCTTTCGGGCTCCTTCGAGGTTTGGAACTGCTGTATCTCGTGGCTGGCACTCTTCTCTTCGGTTTGGCTATTTTCTATGTAGTCCTTAATTACGGCTACGTCGATTTTTCCGTTACCCAGCATGGCGTAAAAATCGGTAATCGACTTTATCTTATTCTTTTTGATGAACTGCGAGGCCATTTCGTCAGGAAACTCCAGCTTCCAGTTCTTCAACCTGCGCGAAAGGAGCTCTTTGCCGAGGTTTACCACCTTCAGCTCTTCCTCTTTAAGGCTTTGCTTAATCTTTCCTCTAGCCTTAGAGGTGATAACAAACGATAGCCAATCCTTGGTTGGTTTCTGGTTTTTGGAGATGATGATCTCCACCTGGTCGCCGTTCTTGAGCTTATCCTTTATGGAGGCAAGCTTGTTGTTGATGCGGCCGCCTACGCACGATACGCCCAGCTTGGAGTGCACCTCAAAGGCAAAGTCGAGTATCGACGATCCGGCAGGCATCTTCTTTAGATCGCCGTTGGGGGTAAATACGAATATTTCTTTTTGGTAGCTTTCGAGCTGCTTAAGGCTTTCCACCATTTCGTTTGGATCTTCGGCTTGCTCTAGCAGGGTACGTAGGTCGCTAAGCCAGTCGTCTATGCCGTGGCCTTGCTTAATTCCCTTGTACTTCCAGTGCGCGGCGATACCGAGCTCGGCCACGTCGTCCATGCGTTGGGTGCGGATTTGCACCTCTACCCATTTCCCTTCTGGCCCAATAACGGTGGCGTGTAGGCTCTCATACCCGTTCGATTTGGGTACCGATATCCAGTCGCGCATGCGCTCGGGGTTGGGGATATACTTTTCCGTAACGATGGAGTAAGCTCGCCAGCAGTCGGCTTTTTCCATGCTCAGCTCGCTATTCAGGATGATGCGTATGGCAAATAGATCAAACACCTCCTCAAAGGGAATGCCTTGTTTCTTCATCTTTCTCCATATGGAGAAGATGGACTTGGTGCGGCTCTTTACCTCAAACTGTAGTCCGTGCTGCTGTAGCCCGTCCAGTATTGGTTTGATGAACTTGCCTATGTAGGTATTACGCTCTTTGGCGGTTTCTTCTAGCTTGGTGACGATGTGCTTATAGTCGGCAGGGTCGGTATGTTTTAGCGAGAGATCCTCCATCTCCGATTTCACCGAGTAAAGACCTAGCCTATGGGCTAGGGGGGCGTACAAGTTGAGCGTCTCCTTGGCCTTCTTCAGCTGCTTTTCGGGCGTGAAGAAGTAGAGGTGGCGCATCACGTCGAGCCTATCGGCAAGCTTAATGAGGATAACGCGCGGATCGGCCGAGTAGGATATTACCAGCTGCCGGTAGTTTTCGGCCTCGGCGGCGTTGGCCTTCGGATCAATTTCAGAAATCTTATTGAGCCCCTTTACAATGTTGGCAATCTCCCCGTTGTACTCTTTCTGAACGGTTTCGTCGGTTAGCTGCCCGATTCTAAAGGTCTCGTGTAGCAGTACGGAAACGGCTGCAGTGCCGTTAAGCCCCATTTCTTCTACCACAATGCTGGCAACCGCCAAGGCATGAAAAATAAAGGGGTCGCCATTCTCGCGACGTTTTTCGCGGTGGGCATGCGCCGCAATGCGGAACGACCTCTTCAAAAAGGTTAGCTCTTCAGCCGAGCTGCTCTTCCTGCAGGCTTTGTATAGGCTTCTGAATCTGTCCAGAAGCTCTTTCCTTTCATCAATATCCCAATCCATCACTTCCATGCGACACACTTTTTCGTAAAAATATCAATTATTGAAAGAAATAATTTAACTTAACAGGGAATATAGTGTTGTTTTTTCTCAAATTTCAAAAGTACTTTTGCTCAAAATTGCCACAAATGATAACCAATGATATACTTGCAAAGGCCGAGAAGCTTAAAAAACTGCTAGAGCAAGCCAACTACGAGTACTATGTGCTCAATAATCCATCCATAACAGACTACGAGTACGACATGCATATGAAGGAGCTGCAGGCGCTTGAGGTGCAGTATCCCGAGTTGGCTGATGTAAACTCGCCTTCGCAGCGTGTCGGTAGCGACCTCAATCAAGCTTTTACCCAGGTGCAGCACCGCTATCCTATGCTTTCTCTATCCAACGTTTATTCGGTGGAGGAACTTCGTGATTTTGACACTCGCATTCGTAAGGTAGTGAGCGATGTTTCCTATGTTTGCGAGCTTAAGTTTGATGGTACAGCCATTGGTATTACCTATCAAAACGGCGAGATGGTTCGTGCCGTTACTCGTGGCGACGGAGTTAAAGGGGATGATGTTACTGCAAACGTTCGTACGATTCGTAGTATTCCTCTAAAGCTTAGGGGTAACGATTTTCCTGCGGATTTTGAAGTTCGCGGAGAAATAATTCTGCCTCATGCTTCTTTTAATAGGCTTAATGCAGAACGTGAGGAAATAGGCGAACAGCCATTTGCTAACCCTCGTAATGCAGCCGCAGGAACTCTGAAAATGCAAAACTCATCGGTTGTTGCTAAGCGTGGTCTCGACTGTTATCTGTATTTCCTGAACGGTGATCAGCTTCCCACAGAGAGCCATTACTGCAATTTGCTGTCGATGCGTAGCTGGGGCTTTAAGGTGTCGGAGCATGCTATGCTATGTACAACAATCGAAGAGGTGGTTGCTTTCATAGAAAGATGGGATGAGGAGCGTCATAACCTTCCTTACGATACCGATGGTGTGGTTATTAAGGTTGATAGCTTGGCTCATCAAGTAGAGTTGGGCTTTACGGCAAAATCCCCGCGTTGGGCTGTCGCCTATAAGTTTAAAGCCGAGCAGGCGTCAACAAAGCTGCTTAGCGTCGACTTTCAAGTGGGGCGTACAGGGGCAATTACACCGGTGGCAAACCTGGAGCCTGTTCAGCTGGCCGGAACAACGGTAAAGCGAGCTTCCCTTCATAATGCAGATCAGATAGAGCTGCTAGATCTGCGCATCAACGACTATGTGCTGGTGGAAAAAGGGGGAGAAATTATACCTAAGGTGGTTGGTGTTGATATGGATCGAAGAGGTAGTGGACTTGTGCCTTTTAAGTACATAACGCATTGCCCAGAGTGCGGTACTTTGCTTGTACGTGAAGAAGGGGAGGCCAAGCATTTTTGCCCTAATGACGCCGAGTGTCCCCCTCAAATAGTTGGTAGGTTGGAGCATTTTATCAGCCGAAAGGCCATGAATATAGATGGTCTGGGGAGCGAAACGGCGGAGCTGGTGTACCGCGAAGGGCTAATAAGGGATATCGCGGACTTATATAATCTAGAGGTTGAACAGCTGAAGAACCTAGAGCGGATGGGAGCCAAGTCCGCTAGCAATATCATTAAAAGTATTGAAAATTCGAAGCAGGTACCTTTTGAACGGGTACTATATGCGCTTGGCATTCGTTATGTAGGAGAGGTTACAGCGAAAAAGCTGGCAGCCCATTTCAAAAGCATAGATAGCCTAATGGCGGCGCCTTACGAAGAGCTGCTGCAGGTCGAAGAGGTTGGAGAAAAAATAGCCGAAAGCATCATTCACCATTTTAAGGAGCCGAAAAATGTAGAGCAGCTGGAACGTTTACGGGCTAATGGCGTACAAATGGTTATAAAAGAGGTGGCAAGAGCATCTGATAAGCTAAATAATTTTACATTTGTAATTAGTGGTACATTTGAGATTGCTAGAGACGAGATAAAAAGTCTTATAGAGGAGAATGGAGGTAAGGTGGTGAGTAGCATCTCGGGAAACTTAAGCTATCTGGTTGTTGGCGAGAATATGGGTCCAGCAAAATTGGAAAAGGCAAATAAGCTGGGAACTAAAATGATCAGCCTATCAGAATTAAAAGATTTGATTAATAGCTAGTATATGTTTGCTACATTAAAGAAAAAGTTAGAAAAACGAGCTTTAGAGTCTATTCGTTCCAAAGTTTCTGCAAGCCGAATACGACGATTTACGCCTCTCAATCAGGTAAAGAGCGTTGTGCTGCTTTATCGGGTTGATGGTGCTACCATATCTACCGATTTATACAATTTTATAGGGCAGTTTGAGCGTCGGGGTGCTGCGGTTGACGTGGTGCTGGTTAGTAAGCGTACAGATGCTCAAGAAAAGTTAGACGATAAGGAAAATTTTTACTACATAGGTCATCAGGATATTAAGTGGTATGGGGTGCCCAAAAGCGATAAGATTTTGGAAGTACTTCAAAAAAATCATGATTATTTCATAGATTTGACCATGATGGAGCGGGGCATTTGCACCTACCTAGCCAACGCATCAATGGCTAAGTTTAAGATAGGTGGAATTAACTACCCGAACTCTCCTTACGATTTAATAATCGACGTTAGTAGTGACGTTGATTTGGGCTTTTTTGAAGAACAGATGATGGTTTACCTTCAAAAGATTGGGTAGACGAAAAAATAATTGCTATGAACTTAAGAGGTGTTGGGGTAGCGTTAGTTACGCCATTTAACGAAGATGGAAGTGTAGATTTTGAGTCGTTGACTCGCTTAGTAGATTACGTATCGGCCAACGATGTCGATTATTTAGTTGTTCATGGTACAACTGGAGAAACTCCAGTTTTAACAAAAGAAGAAAAACGGGCCGTAGTTAAGCATGTTTACGATAACAACAAGGCAAAATTACCGATCGTAGTTGGCTGTGGAGGAAACTGTACTGCCGATGTTATAGCCCTTTTAAATGATGAAATGTATAAGCATGCCGATGCTATATTATCGGTAACGCCATACTATAACAAGCCTAATCAAACAGGGCTTTACGAGCATTACAAAGCTATTGCGTTGGCCTCTAAAAAGCCTGTAATTCTTTATAACGTGCCTGGTCGTACGGGGGTTAATTTAACTGCGGAAACGATAATTCGTTTGGCAAACGACTTTGAAAATATAGTGGCTATTAAGGAGGCAAATACCGACTTCAACCAGCTAATTAAGGTGCTAAAAGGGCGTCCTGAAGGATTCCTAGTGCTTTCTGCTGATGATGCGCATGTTGTTCCTCAGATAGCAGTAGGAGCTGATGGCGTAATTTCTGTAGCAGCCAACTCCTATCCGAAAGATTTTTGCAGTATGGTTCATTTGGCGTTGAATGGAAAATTCGCTGAAGCGACTCCAATCGTCTATAAGTTGGCGGATGCAATAGACTTGCTTTTTGCGGAAGGTAATCCAACGGGAGTAAAGGCTGCGCTAAGTAAGTTGGGGATATGTAAGAACGTGCTAAGATTACCGCTGGTTCCAGCTTCGGATAAGCTTTATCAGCAAACCGAGCAGTTTGTTAATAGTAATATGTAGAAAAAACTGTTATATTAAATCAGATTTGTTGATCGCCAGGGAAGAGGGTATCCAATTCTTTGGCGATCTTTATATTATTCAGTAGATAAAACAAGGTTTCAGAACGATATTCTTGCACGTAGATTAAAAGATATCTGTTCGAGTAATAATTTGAAATTATCTGCGTTTTTAGGTAAAAGAACTTCACTAAACACTTCTTTAATTGGCGGAATAGTGTAAGTTTGTATAGAGGCAATTTCCTAAAGGGTTAGAGCCATTAACCAAATCTTATTACTATGAGTAAAATTTATCAATTTAGGATTGAGCTGAATGGCATAGAGCCTGCAATTTGGCGTAGCGTACAGCTTAATGATGATAATCAGCTGCTAGACCTTCACTATGCCGCGCAAATTGCCATGGGGTGGTACGATTCTCACCTCTACGATTTTCATATGGATGGTAAGCACTACGGCGATCCAGAAGCTCTGGATGATACCAACATCATCGATGATAGTGAGGTAGATATTGTAGATATTTTCAAGAATGAAAAGGATTCTATTCTTTACACCTACGATTTTACCGATGATTGGAAGCATACCATCACGCTAGAAAAGATTATAGATGCAAAGAAGCCGTTGGAGCACATGCTTTGTGTTGGAGGCAAGCGTAATTGTCCACCTGAAGATTGTGGAGGAATTTCTGCGTATCTCGAAATTGTAGAGATTATGAAAACTCCAGAAGGCAAGGAGTACGAGGAGATGGTTGAATGGCTAGGCGAGAAGTATGATCCCGAGTTCTTCGATATGCAAATCATCAACGATTCGTTTAAGGAGACAGAAGAAATGTTCCAGAACGATATGGATATGGATTGGGACGTTAGTGAAAAGAACTAAATAGCAAAAATCGCAGCTCTTGCATTGAAAAATGTGAGAGCTGCGTTTAATATAAGATCGTATGAGAAAGGCTTTATTGGTTGCCGCATTTTCAGCTATATCAGCAGTTGCTTTGTCGCAGGATAAGGTGGAGGATAGGCTGTACTATTTGGATATTTCGGTGGGATACAACTTCGCTTTACCTCCGTTTACCAGTTCGGGGAATAGCGTAACCATGCTAAAACCTCATAATGGAGGTAGCATGTCCTTCTCCTTTGCTCGCAAAGTAGGAGACGATTGGGGTGTTCAAATTGAGGTGCTTTCTGCTGCTTTTAAGGTAAATAGTAGTGATCTTCAGAACTTCTTTACCGATTCGAAGCCATCTCAAGTCAATCTTAACGGGTATAACTCAACTTTTTTTGGAGTAGGAGCGGTTAAATTTTTTCCTTTCGGGAAGTTTAAGCTGGATCTAAAGGGAAGCGCAGGTATGAATATGACCGAATTTGCTAAGCAGGAGTATCTTTTACAAGTAAAGGCATTCAATCCAAGCAGTCCAACGTTTGAAAATATAACTATCAATGCTAAGCGGGGATATGCTCCTGCTTTACTGCTAGGTACTCGTCTTCGCTACCCAATCGGAGAAACCATAGATCTTGGAATAAAGGTCGAGTATGGTTTATCGAAAGTTTCGTTTGATATTGAAAAGACGGCAAGAGCACAAGATCAACCTAAGGCAGAGCCTACTTACTCTGATTTAGGGAGCCATTCTAAAACAATTTCCTATATAAATACAGGATTTACTTTAGGGCTTAGGTTCTAAATAAAAAAGGGGCTCGAATTTCGAACCCCTTTTTTATTTATTGGTAAATTTCCTTTTTGCAAGCTTTTAACGTGTTGGTTAGCAACGCGACAATAGTCATTGCTCCGACACCTCCAGGAACAGGGGTGATGTAGCCGCATTTAGGGGAAACTTCGTCGAATTTAACATCGCCAAGTAGCTTCCATCCAGACTTGGAGGTTTCTGACTTAACGCGAGTAATTCCAACGTCTATTACGACAGCGCCCTCCTTTACCATCTCTTTGGTTACAAACTCAGGTGCTCCTAAGGCCGCAATTAAAATATCGGCTGACTTACAAACCTCGTTCAGATTTTTGGTCCGGCTGTGGCACATGGTTACGGTACAATCGCCTGGATATCCTTTTTGTGAAAGAAGATTGGCCATTGGCCTTCCGACGATGTTGCTTCTGCCAATTACTACCGCATGTTTTCCTGCAGTTTCAATCTTATAGCGCTTAAGCAGCTCCATTATACCGTAAGGTGTAGCCGAGATGTAGGCTGGAAGTCCAATCATCATGCGTCCAACGTTGATTGGATGAAATCCGTCAACATCTTTCTTTGGATCTATTGCTTCGATAACCTTGTTTTCGTCTATATGCTTTGGAAGAGGTAGCTGAACAATAAAACCATCTATTTCAGGATTTTCATTTAGCTGTTTAATGGTTGCTAGCAGCTCTGCCTCTGTTGCGCTTTCTTCGAAACGGAAGATGCTTGACTTGAAGCCAACCTCTGCACATCCCTTTTCTTTATGGCCAACATAGGTTTCGCTAGCACCATTATGTCCAACAATAATAGCAGCAAGGTGTGGCACCTTATGGCCATTAGCCACCAATGCTTTTACCTCTTCTGCAATTTCAGCCTTAATTTCGGCAGCAATTTTTTTACCGTCAATTAGGTTCATAGGTTAGTTTTTACTCGTAGGTTAGTGCTTTAATCCCTTCATGCCTTTCATCATGCCGCCCATAGCTCTCGGTCCACCAGCCATCATTTTCATCATCTTTCGGGTATCTTCGAACTGCTTAAGCAGACGATTTACCTCTTGAATGGTGGTTCCGCTACCATCGGCAATACGCTTGCGGCGGCTTCCGTTAATTACGGCAGGGTTTTCTCTTTCGAGTGGGGTCATCGATTTAATGATTGCTTCTATACCTTTGAAAGCATTATCATCGATGTCTATATTTTTCATTGCCTTTCCTAGACCAGGAATCATGCTTGCCAAGTCCTTCAGGTTACCCATCTTCTTGATTTGCGCAATTTGGGTAAGGAAGTCGTTGAAGTTGAACTGATCTTTGGCAATCTTTTTTTGAAGATTTCTAGCTTGTTCGGCGTCGTACTGTTCTTGAGCTTTTTCAACAAGGGTTACAATATCACCCATGCCTAAGATACGGTCGGCCATACGTGCAGGGTGGAATGGTTGCAGCGCATCCATCTTTTCACCCATGCTCATAAACTTAATCGGCTTGTTAACTACCGATCGGATAGATAGCGCAGCACCACCTCGGGTATCACCATCGAGCTTAGTTAGTACAACTCCATTAAAATCTAATCGATCGTTGAACTCTTTTGCAGTATTTACGGCATCTTGTCCAGTCATCGAGTCGACAACAAAAAGGATTTCGTTTGGACTAACAGCCTTTTTAATATTCTCTACTTCCTGCATCATCGCCTCGTCAACGGCCAAACGGCCTGCGGTATCGATGATTACGACGTTGTTGCCTTTATCTTTTGCGTACTTAATGGCATTTTTAGCAATCTCTACAGGATTCTTGCTTCCCTCTTCGGTGTATACTTCAACGCCAATTTGTTCTCCCAGAATTTTAAGCTGCTGTATAGCAGCAGGACGGTAAACGTCTCCTGCAACAAGTAGCGGTTGGCGACCTTTCTTGCTTTTTATAAACGAGGCTAACTTCCCTGAGAAGGTAGTTTTACCAGATCCCTGAAGACCTGCAATAAGAATTACTGCAGGAGAGCCTTTAAGGTCGATATCCTCCATTTCTCCACCCATAAGAGCAACCAGCTCGTCGTGAACAATTTTGGTCATCATTTGACCTGGTTTCACGGCTGTTAGCACGTCTTGTCCTAGGGCTTTTTTCTTGATATCATCGGTAAAGTTTTTTGCCACCTTGTAGCTCACGTCGGCATCAAGTAGAGCCTTACGAATATCTTTTACCGTTTCGGCAATGTTGATATCGGTGATTTTGCCCTCACCTTTCAGCAGCTTAAACGCTCTGTCTAACCTGTCGGATAAATTCTCGAACATATATCTTTACTTTTTTAGATTGCGATTTGTGATTTGCGAGCTGCGACTCGTGAAGCATATCTCACATCGCACATCGCCCATCGAAAAAACTACATTTGTTCTGGTACGCTAATTCCTAATAGTCCAGTAGAACTCTTTATGATATCTGCAATCTGCATCGATAGGGCTAAGCGCATCGAGCGAAGCTCTGCGTTTTCTTCCTTCAAGATTGGAGAATCGTGGTAGAACTGGTTGAACTCCTTTGCCAAATCGTAAACATAGTTGGCAATAATAGCAGGAGAAAGCTGTTCTGCAGCAACCTCAACGGTCTCGGTGTATAGGTCGATCATCTTAATTAGATCGATTTCTTTTTGAGAGAATGGTAGGTTGGTATTTATTGCTTGAGGAATCTCCATTCCTGCGCTGTTTGCCTTTCGTAGTACCGATTTGATGCGGGCATGTGTATACTGAATAAACGGTCCTGTATTTCCGTTAAAGTCAATAGATTCCTTAGGATCGAATAGCATTGTCTTTTTAGGATCTACCTTAAGAATAAAGTATTTAAGAGCGCCTAGTCCAACCATGCTGTTAACTTCATTTGCCTGCTCTTCAGTTAGCCCTTCTAGCTTGCCTAACTCTTCAGACATTTGTCGAGCAGTTGATACCATTTCGTTAACCAAATCATCAGCATCAACAACAGTACCCTCGCGCGACTTCATTTTTCCTTCTGGCAGCTCAACCATTCCGTAAGATAGGTGGGTGATATTCTCTGCCCAGCTAAATCCAAGCTTCTTTAGTACCAAACGGAGTACTTGGAAGTGGTAGTTTTGCTCATTTCCAACTACGTAAATATGTTCGTCGAGGGTGTACTCGTCAAAACGTTGGTGAGCGGTGCCCAAATCTTGGGTCATGTACACCGATGTTCCGTCAGAGCGAAGCAGCAGCTTTTGATCTAAACCTTCAGAAGTAAGATCGATCCAAACAGAGCCATCCTCCTTCTTGAAGAATACGCCTTGCTCCAAACCTTTTGTAACCAACTCTTTTCCTAAAAGGTAGGTTTGAGATTCGTAGTAGGTACGGTCGAATGTGATGCCAAGATCCTTATAGGTCTTTTCGAAACCTTCGTAAACCCAGCCATTCATTTGGCTCCAAAGGCTAATGGTTGCCTCATCTTTAGCTTCCCACTTGCGGAGCATATCCTGAGCTTCAAGAATAATAGGAGCCTTTTTCTTAGCCTCTTCCTCTTCCATTCCGGTAGCAACCATCTCTTTTACCTCCTGTCGGAAAGCTTTGTCGAAGCGAACGTAGTATTCGCCAACCAGATGGTCACCCTTTTTACCCGATGACTGAGGTGTTTCTCCATTACCAAAACGCAACCAGGCAACCATCGATTTGCAGATGTGGATTCCACGATCGTTCACGAGGTTTACCATGTACACCTTTTTTCCGCTAGCTTTTAAGATTTTCGAAACCGCATTACCCAGTAGATTGTTGCGAACGTGTCCTAAATGTAGGGGCTTATTGGTATTTGGCGAAGAGTATTCGACCATAATGCTTTTGCCGCTGTTGGGTTCAGCAAAACCGAAGTTTTTGGTGCCCAAGGCGATATTTAGGCGTGAAGCCCAAAATTCTGGCTTAAGGCTAATATTTAGGAATCCCTTAATTACGTTGTATGCTGATACTTCCCGAACGTTAGCCAAAAGGTATTCGCCAATCTCTTGTCCGATAGCTTCGGGAGATTTTCTAGCGAGTTTTACAAAAGGGAATACAATTAGGGTGTAGTCGCCTTCGAAGTCCTTTTTTGTCTGTTGGATCTGAATCTGAGATGTTGTAACCTCTTTTCCATAAATTGCTTGTGCTCCTTCAAGACACCAATCCGAGATGATTGATTCTACGTTCATCTAACTATGCATATTAAATATAGGATGCAAAGATAAAAAGCCAAGCTAACAATTAAAATAAATAATGGAAAGATTACCTAATTTATTAAGCTTATTGAAGGGCATATGCCATTATTTAACTTTAGAGGAGTACCCTTAATTAAATGCTTTTAAGGAAATATCACGCTTGAAAAGCGCCTTGTTTTGGGTTAACTTTGTTATATATGCAAACACTACTGCTATGGATAAGCTGATTAACTCGATTTTTGGCAGCTTACCTCGACAAGGTCCTGGTGAGCGTAACGCTACACTAAAGGCGCTAGAGGCAATTCCAACCGATCTTAAGGAGGGAACCATTTTAGATATTGGCGCTGGCACAGGTGCGCAAACCATGCTGCTGCTCGAGAATACAAATGCCAACGTTATTGCGCTGGATAGCAACAAGGAGTTTATCCAAACGCTTCTTACCAAAGCCCGTAACGAGGGTTTTGACAGCCGAATAAGGGGAATTGAAGAGTCGATGCACTCCATCCATCTGCCAACTGCTAGTATTGATATAATTTGGTGCGAAGGTGCCATTTACCACATTACTCCAGAGCAGGGATTGATGAAGTGGAAGCGCCTGCTTAAGCCTCAAGGCTACTTTGCTTTTACCGATTTATGCTGGGTTAGGCCTAATCCTCCTAAACGGATTCTGAACTACTGGAAATCCAACTATCCAAAAATGAAAAGTTTCGATGATATTGAAATGATAGTTGACCGTTGTGGATACGACTTGATTACCAGCTTTACCCTTTCGCAATCTGCATGGACCGAAAACTACTACGACCATTTGGAGCAGAAGGTTAAGGCTGTAGAGGAGGAGGTTGAAGGAGTTAGCGCAAGCGAACTTTTTGAAGCCATACGTGAGGAGATGCAGCTTTTTGAGGAGTATAGGGAGTACTACAACTACGGATTTTTTGTAGCCAAGTTAAGATCGTAAATCTTTAGCGATGGCTGAAAATGGTATGGAAAACTCATGAATGTAACTAATATGTCCGTAAGGACAGGCCATTATGTTAGGGGCTAGCAGATTGCTAGCCCCTTTTGCTATAGTATTCTTTTCTTTTTAAACCAAAGAATAAGGAAGATGGCAAATGCCGCCATAATGGTGATAACAAATGCGTATCCGTACTTCCATTGCAGCTCGGGCATATAGGCAAAGTTCATTCCGTAGAAACCTGCAATGAAGCTTAACGGCAAAAAGAAGGCGGAGTAGATGGTTAGCAGCTTCATAACGTCGTTGCTTTTTTGGGCAGCCACGGAGAGGTAGGTGTTCATGATGTTGCTTGCATCTTCGAGGGCCTCTTCGTACTCCAAAATGAGCTTTATAACCGAATCTTTCACATCCTGCAGCGCAGTTTGGTTCTCTACCGGTATGCGGTACTGGTTTAGCACGTTTTGGGTAAGCAGCAGCAGCTTCTTGCTGATACGCGTTTCCGTTTTTTGGTAGTACAGATCTTCGAGCGAAATCTTTTTTAAATCTTTCAGAAAAATGATGCTTTCCATTTCGTCGATTAGGCTAGATTGCCAGCTGGCTGGCTCGGTGTAGGAATCGACTATATGGCTAAAAATATGGATAATATGCTGGTGAAGCGTGACGGTTGGCTCTAAAGAATCCTTTATGTTGGTAAGAAACGGAAAATCTGGGCGATGAACCGTGATTAGCGTATCCTTTTTAATGAAAAAAGCCACCTTATCCGAGAGCTCCTGCACGGTAGTTACGTTTACCTCCTTTTTGGCCGAGTAGGCTCTTAGAATGATGAAGGTAAACTCCTCGAACTGCTCAATTTTGGGAAGGTGACCCGGCTCTAGGCTATCGCTTACCAAAAAGAAATCGAGGTTATGCGCCTTGGTTATCTTTTCGATCTGCTCTGTAGAGGGAGATATCAGGTCTATCCACTTAAAAGTATCGAAATCGAGCTCGTGTACTTGGCTTTTGCTCATAGCGTTATTTCTAAGTTAAGGTACATCTAAAGTAGGTAAAAAAGATGATTTGCCAAACGTTACGCCCCAATTGTTATCCGTAAAAAAGCGCGAATCGGTTCTGCTACCAATTCGCGCTTGTATTATTTAGGGCTACCATGCTACCGGTTGTAGTCAACAATCTGCGAGCCGCCCGAAAGCTTATGTATTATTGATGGAAATCCTATAAAGCGAACCGTACTTTGTCCTGATGCCTCAACTTTAAGGTTGTTGGTGGTGTAAACCTCGGCAAGGCTTTGGCCCAGTAGAAAAAGGTCGGCATTATTGGCGTGTAGCTTAAATCCTAGGAATTGGCTATTCCCCGAAATTTCCTTTGTAAAAATGGTTCCAGCATCGCCGTACACCTCTATGTCGGAAGCGTCGGTGGCAATGGCTTCGAGCCTGTCGCTATCAATTTGTGCTTTAACGTAAGCCCCGCTCGTAACATCAATATTAAAAATGTTGGTGCTAAAACGGCTAGGCGAGTAAACCTCTGCGTTGTTCGATGCCAAAATGGAGTTAAGGTACGGAAGCTCGATGTACACCTGCTTAACCCTTACGCTTCCGGGGTTAATCCCTTTATCTAAGGTGACCCTTAGCTCCCCGTTGTACACATCGGTATAAACGTATCGCTGAATCTCATCCGGCACCTCCACAATAACACGCTCGCGTGGTCCCCACGAAATGTTTGCCTTAAATCCATCTCTAATATCAACCCCATCAAAAGGCGGCGTTGGGCGGGTGGTGCTGGTTACATCTTCGGGGATAATATCGTTGTCTATAACGCAGGAGTGGAGCGATGCTACTAGCGTAAGTAGGAGTATTGTTCTTAGTATGTTCTTCATATGCGCTGGTTGAGTTAATTTGCTGGTTGTTTTACTACGTCTTTATGACGTTTGGATGGCCGTAAAGTTACAACGGCATCCGAAAATAGCTGTTTTTGCCAAAATAAAGCTCGATTTTAGGCTTAGGCCTTCCGTCGTACGGCCATTTGGTTAGCGAAGATGATACAAAAAGCTTGCCTAATGTTCCATCTTACTAAGTTTTTGTGGCAAAAAAATTGGTTGTTGTTTCACTTTATTTGGTTGGTGAAAGAGTAACCAAAGTTTTTGTTTCACCAACTTTGATCTTTGTTTTGCGGAAATAGGTTGGTGTAACAACGAAATTGGTTGGTGAAACAGCAGACTATTTTCCTGTAACAAAAGAATAGTCTTTTGTTACAAAAGATTAGGGAAATGCTCCATTTTATTAGGGAAATGGAACAAAAGAATAGCCAAATGGCGTATCGTCTTGTGCCGATACGCCATTTTATGGCGGTTAACTATCATACTATTAGATAGTAAGTAGTTTTTGCCCTTGTTCAGTTTTTCGAGGGGGATTTTGCTAGCTGATGCTTCCGTCTATATACTCCTTGGTGAGGGGTTTTTGCGGGTTGTTAAAGATTTGCTCGGCGGTTCCGAACTCCACCAGCGTGCCCATGTACATAAATGCCACATAGTCGGCAATTCGTTTTGCCTGACGCAGGGTATGCGTAACCAAAACGATGGTATAGTCCTTCTTAAGCTCGAGGAATAGCTCCTCAATCTTTTTGGTCGAAATGGGATCGAGGGCCGATGTAGCCTCATCCCCGAGTATTATTTCGGGCTCCACGGCTAGTCCACGGGCAAGGCAAAGCCGCTGCTGCTGACCGATGGATAGGCGAACGGCAGGCGATTTAAGCCGATCTTTAACCTCCTCCCACAGCCCAACAGCCGAGAGCTGGTTTTTTACCACCTGGTGGATTTCCTTCTTACCCTTCATCCCGTGGATGCGAGGGCCGTAGGCTATATTTTCGTAGATCGACATGGGAAGCGGGCAGGGGCGCTGCGCCAAAAGGCCCATCTTCTTTCTAATGCCGATGATTTCGCGTTCGGTGGCCGCGTAGATATCCGTTCCGTTAAGGTAAAGCTCCCCCTCCACATGGATGTCGTCGTTTTCGTCGTGCATGCGGTTTAGGGTGCGCAGCAGGGTTGTCTTTCCGCATCCCGAGGGACCTATAATGCAGGTAATGCTGTTTTTTGGAATGGAGAGGTTTACATCTCGAACAATGTGCTTTTTTTGTATGTACACATTAAGGTTGTGGGCCGTAAGGTGTCCAAACTCGAGGGGCTCGCTAGGCTGCTGGGCCTGCTTGCTAGGCTCCTCTTTTGTAAAGCTTTTATGTAGGGTTTTTAGGTTCATTACTGGCTGTTTTTAGAAAACTTACGGCTAAAAAAACGAGCCGTAAAGCTAAGTGCAAGAATAATGATGGTTAAGATGAGTGCCGAGGCGTAGGCCCTGTTTTGTACCTCCTCTATGGGGCTTCCTAGCTGAAAGAAAATGGCTAGGGGAAGCGAGGCGGCCGGTTCCATTACGCCATGCGGAACGTTATCGGTGTAGCCTGCGGTAAATAAAACGGTTGCCGCATCGCCAATTCCGCGGCCTATGGCTAGCAGTATGGCGGTGGATATTCCGGGGAGCAGCTGCCTAACTACCACCTTGATGGTTTCGTATCGGGTGGCGCCCAAAACCTTTGGTGCCTCAATTAAGTCGCGAGGCACCATAACGGCCACCTCATCTATCGACCGTATCATTATAGGGGTAATGAGAAAGGCCATTGTTATTATACCGCCCAGCAGTGATGCCTTAATGCCTAGGGCAATCATCAGCATAAAGCCGAATGCTCCGTAAACGATGGAGGGGATTCCGAAGAGAATATCCATTGTAAAGCGGGCTACCAAGGCAAATCTCGACTTCTTGGAGAGGTAGAAGTTGATGTACATGGCTGCCGGAATGCTAATAAGCATACTTAGCAGAACAGCCCCCAGTATAAGGTACACCGATCCGGCAATGGCGTTTAGCACGCCGCCTTCCTTTCCGAGGTAAAAGCCTCCCGATGGTACCTGCGAGATCATCTCCCACGATAGGGAGGGAAGTCCCCGACGAATAATCACAAATAGGATGTAGAGCAGCATGGCCAAAATGGCAAGGCTGGCTAGCTGCATCGCTATCTTGGCTATTTTTTCTTCGATATGCTTCATTTATCTCCTTGTTTAATCTTCATTAATGGTATCGCTTTTCAATATGGTAGAGCACAATCCTCGATGCAATGTTGAAAAGCACAATGATGGCAAACAGCAGGAAAGCCGCAAACATCAGGGCCGATTCGTAGCCCGGTATCGACATCATCTCGCCGTAGTTGTTGGCAATTAGGGCGGGTAGCGGGTAGCACGAGTCGAATAGCGAGCTGGGCGTAATGGCCATGTTGCCACAAACCATCAGCACGGCCATCGTTTCTCCAAATGCACGCGAAATGGCCAGCACCGTGGCGGCAACCACCCCCGGCATCGACTTACGTAGCACCACCTTCTTAACCGTTTGCCACTTGGTTGCCCCCAACGACCACGAGGCCTCCCTCATCTCCTGGGGGATAGATTTAAAAACCTCGGTAAGGATGCTAATAATTAGCGGGACAATCATAATGGCAAGAACAATTCCGCCAGCCAGCACGCTGTAGCCAGTAGAGAAGTCAACAAACTTAGGAGCCAGCTTTTCCGAAATGTAGGGAACAATGGTTAGCGTGCCCCATACCCCATAAATAACAGGAGGAATACCAGAGAGTAGGTCTACAACCGGAAAGAAAAACCTTTGTATGCGCTTGGACGCATATTCATTTAGGTAGATACTGGCTAGGATGGAGAGAGGCAATGCTAGTATGATGGCAATTGCGGTAATGTAAAGGGTGCTTATGATGTAAGCTCCAAAACCAAACTCCCCCTTAAAAGGACGCCAGCTGCTGGTTGTAATAAGAGACCAAAAGTTTTTCTCCTGTATGACAGGCAGCGCTTTCTGAAATATTACCCAACCGATAATGAAAAGTATCATTATGCATAAAAGGGTAATGCCCAGCATGTAGTACTGGGCAATGGTATCTTTAATATGTCGCTTTGTGTACATCTTTTACTTTAAAGCCTTTAGCTGTTTATCTATTTTGGCTTTGGGCAATCCAACATACCCGGTTGCTGTTACATACTTTTGGCCTTTTGTTAGCACCCACTTTATAAACTCTTTAGCGAGCTTGCTGTTGGGCTTCCCTTTGGTTACAAAAAAGAGCTCTCTGGCAGGTGGCGAAGGGTATTTGCCTTCCGATATGGCCTTTACCAATTCGCCCATTGTATTGTAGAAGTTTTCGTTGGCATCAATCTTTCCGTTGTTATTTACATCAACGGGGATTACTCGAATGCCTGCAAGCTGCCTTTTGGTTTTAAAGTCGTAGGCATAGGCAATGTTGTTGTACCCAATACCTACCGGATCTTTCTTTACGGCTAGGGCTAATCCTGGATCGCCAAAAACGCCGCTACCAAGAAGATCTTCCTGCTTTTTTCCAAAAAACTTAGCCCATATTTCGGAGGCTCCGCATGCATCGGAGCGGGTGTACACGTGCAATGGTATATTTTTGTTGATGCCAAAAGCTTGGCCCCATGTTTTTGCGCTGCCAGTAATCCAAATGGCGCTACCAACGCTTGGCTTTAGCCCTTTGGCGAGGATTTCTTTGGCAATAGGATTAGATGCATTCATTACAGCCACTACGGCATCTTTTGCAACCGCAATTGCATAGGCTCCCTTGGAGGTCTCTTCGGGGTAAACATCACGCGAAACCATTCCGATATCAACCATTCCGCTCAGGGCATCAGTCATTCCTTTTCCGGCACCTCCCGCTGAAATGTCGATACGAACTTTAGGGTTTTCCTTTTTAAACTCTCCTGCCCATTGAACGGCCAGTGGATAGAGGGCGAATGCACCAGATAAGGTAATATGCCCTTCAAGTGGTTTTTGTGCCACGCCACTACCAGCACTTCCCAATAGTAGGCAGGCTAGCGATACATTTAGTACAATTTTTCTCATTATTATATTAGTTGTCTTTCTTCGTGGTTGTTGCCTTTCGGCATTTAGGGAGCCATAATCCGATAATCGGCTTTTTACAGGCGGCGTATGTTAACGAAAAAATCGAATATTGGCTCTTGTTTGTAAAAATACGTTTAATATCTACTAGTTTGGTGTACATTTGTATGAAAGAATTACTATTCTTGTATGAAATATTTCATATTAACGTAAAGCAATGAAATATGAGCGAAGATAGATATTCATTATTCAGCTGTAATCAGTGCACTTTTAGGCGGTTAAGCTGCCATTTTTTAGGGGAAGATGATTTTGAGCTAATTCGAAGGCATTCTACCCAACTTAAGTTTAAAAAGGGCGAAACCATATTTAAGCAGGGTGGAAATTCTACCCACATCATTTTTATGCATCGGGGGGTGGTTAAGTTTAACTTCCAAAACGACAACGGCAAAAACTTTATAATGACCGTGGTTTCGGGGCCCAAGCTATTGGGAGGGGCCAATCTCTTCTTTAAGGAGACCAATATCTTTTCTATAATCGCCGTAGAGGATTGCGATATCTGCCTTATTGATGGTAAGGAGTTTAGAAATGCCATAATGAAGCATAGCAGCTATATGATGGTACTTTTCGAGCGCTCGTTAGAAATGTTTCAGGCATCAATATTCAACTTTATCAGCTTAGCTCACAAGCAGGTTAACGGCCGTATTGCCGACATTCTTTTATATCTAAACGATAATGTTTACGCTAACTCCGAATTCGAATTTACCTTAAGCAGGAAGGAGATCGCAGAGTTTGCGGCCTGCTCGCACGAGAATGTAATTAATACCCTATCGAGATTTAATAAGGAGGGAATTGTTAGGCTCGAAGGGAAAAAGATATCTATTGTGGATAAGGCTAAGTTGACCGAAATAAGCAAAAAGGGGTAAAATGCTATCGAAAAAAACGAGATACGCCATCATGGCGCTTACCAAGCTGGCCAGGGAAAAGGCTTTGGGGCACGAGTTTACGTTTATTGCCGATGTTGCCGAGAGCGAAATGATTCCTAAACGATTTCTTGAGAATATTTTACAAGAACTCAAAAAATTAGGCTACGTAAATAGCCGCTTGGGGAAGTCGGGAGGTTATTGCCTTATTGTAGATGCCAACGATATTACGCTAAGCGATGTTTTTAGGGCATTCGAAGGCCCTATTGCTATGATGCCCTGCGTGTCGGAGAAGTCGTACCAGCCATGCGAATTTTGTAAGGACGAGCAAAGCTGTAAAATCCGTAAAACCTTTAAGGAGATACGCGATACGTCGTACGAAATTCTTAAGCGTACTACCATTGCCTCGTTGATGTAGCAAAAAAAATGCACCCGAACCGTCGCGGCAGGAGTGCATATCAATAACTCATATTATTCTGAAAAACTTACTTAATCCGTTTGAAGATAGACGAAGATTATTTATTGGCAAAGGTAGCAGGCCTATGTTTCTTGAAGATTCATTACCCTTTAATTGATCGTTATTTTAGGTAGGGCAAAGTTGCTTGATTGTTTTACTGCCTATCTAAAATCTGAAATTTCTCGCTAAATCGTCCTCTTTTATTTAGCCGCTGATAGGCTAATCGAACTTGTTGTTAGCATTATTTTAATATATAGCTTGCCGACTCCTTATTCGTTGTTTGCACATGTGGCTGATATTGAATATGGTGAATTTTGTGTTTTTTAAGTTTAAGTTAATGTTACGTACTTTGCTATTCAAAGTGTTAACCTAATTGAATATTTACATCAGTTTAATTAATTATTTGATAAAAGCGCTTTAAAGTTCACTTCTTATTGAAGGCCTTCTTTTGTAGTGTCAATAAGAAACACAAAAAGAAGTCTTTAGATGAGAACTTTGAACTTAAGAATTACTCTATTATTTCTGATTAGCGTTGCGGGTTTTTCTTCATTTGCTCAGCAAGGAGGAAAAGGAATAATAAAAGGTATTGTAAAGGATAAGTCGAATGCGGAAACTTTAGTTGGAGCAACCATCTCCATAAAAGGGTTACCCGTTGGAACTTCAACCGGAATAAACGGAGACTACCAGCTGGCCGTTGTGCCAGGAACCTACACAATCGTTGTTAGCTTCATTTCCTACGAGAAGATAGAAATTGAAAAGGTAAAGGTTGCCGCCGGAAAAATCGTAGAGCTAAACGTTGATCTCGAAGAATCATCCAAAAAGTTAGATGCGGTTGTGGTTAGCCGTCGCCGAAAAATGAATACCGAGATGTCGATGATTACCTCCATAAAATCTTCGCAGCTGGTTACAAGCGGCGTTTCAAGCCAGCAAATAGCAAAGACGCAAGATCGAGATGCATCCGAAGTTGTTAGACGTATTCCGGGTATTTCTATAATTGATGATCGGTTCATTGTTGTTCGGGGATTATCTCAGCGTTACAATAATGTATGGATGAATGGGGCAGCAGTGCCTAGCTCCGAGGCCGATTCACGTGCTTTTTCTTTCGACATGATTCCCAGCTCGCAGCTCGATAATATTACCATTGTTAAATCTCCTGCGCCAGAGTATCCTGCCGATTTTTCAGGAGGTTTCGTCCAGATTAATACGAAGGATGTAGCCGAGAATGGAGGCTTAGAGATTAGCTATGGCCTTGGGTTAAACGATCAAACCCAATTTAAAGAGTTTAGGATGGCACCTAAAGGGAAACTTGATTTTCTTGGTTTTGATGATGGTACACGTAAACTCTCCTCAATTGTGCCTTATCGTATGAGTAATGAGCTGTCGTCTAATGGTGCTCAAATCAATGCGGTATCAAAAAAAGGTTTCAATAATGATTGGGCTACATCAGACGACAAGTCTTTTTCTCGTCCCGATCAACGTTTTTCGGGGATGTGGAACAGAAAATTTTCGATAACAAGCAGTCGTAGCCTTGGAGTTAATGTTGCAGCCAACTATAGCAATAGCAGTAAAGCCATTCATAACATGGAGAATGCGCTTATAGGCTCGTACGATATTGTTAACGACCGTCCAAACTACTTTTTTAAGTATGTGGATAACCAGTTTAATGCGGAGTCGAAGTTTGGGGCAATGCTCAACCTTTCGTATGCTGCCAACGAAAAGAATTCAATTCAATTCCGTAATTTGATAAATCAGTCGGGCAAAAATAGGCTGACAGAAAGAGAAGGAGATCAGTTTAACAGCGGTTACCATCAAAAGAAGGAGGAGTATATCTACTCTAGCCGATTAACCTACAATGGTCAGCTGGCAGGTTCGCATAACTTCGACGAGAAGGGAAAGCTAACGTGGAGTGCTGGCTACTCATACTCCAATAAAAACCAACCAGATCGACGTACCATCTCCTACGATAGGAATATAAATAGCAGCAACGATCCTTTTGAGATGGATTTTAACGATACCAAGCGTCGCTTTACCGATCTAAGTGAGCATGTAATGTCGGGCGGGGTAAACTACGAGTACAAGTTGAGCGGATGGGATCTTATAAAGCCAACGTTAAAGGCTGGGGTATATGGCGAATATAAAAAACGCGATTACGATACTCGTTCGTTTTACTACATATTCAACGAAACGCCAGCAAATGCCTCTTTAAAGTACCAGCCTGCCTCAGACATTTTTACTTCCCAAAATTTAGGAACAAATGGGGTTTACATCTACGACGAAACACGTAATACCGATAATTATAAGGCAAGTAATACATTGGGGGCTGGATATGTAGGTATTAACCTTCCTATAAATAAGCTGAACTTATACGGTGGCGTAAGGTATGAGCAAAACCAAATGACCGTAACGAAGTACCTATCAATGGATCCAACAGATTTTTCAACCAAGGATTCTAAGTATAGCAGCACTGATTTCTTCCCATCGCTAAATGCATCGTACAACATAAGCGATAAGCAGCTCCTACGTTTGGCTTACGGCGCAACGGTCAATCGTCCTGAATTTAGGGAGCTATCAACCTCCTCATACTACGATTTTGATATTTTCAGCTTTGTTATTGGTAACGATAAACTCAAGAACGCATATATTCAGAATGTTGACTTTAGGTATGAAGTATACCCTAAGTCAGGAGAAATGTTCTCGGTAGCCCTTTTCTACAAAAACTTTAAGAATCCTATCGAATCTACCTACTATGAAAATGCAGGAGGTTACACTTACTCGTTTACCAATGCAAAAAGCGCCAATAACGTAGGGGTAGAGGTTGATGCTAAAAAGAACCTAGATGCCATTGGGCTAGCCAACTTCTCGCTTTCGCTAAACGCAGCTTACATCTACAGCCGTGTTCAATTTGATGGTAACAACTCTTTAGAGCATAGTCGTCCAATGCAGGGACAATCCCCATATCTTATAAATACAGGCCTATTTTATCAGAACGAAAGGTATAAGTTAAATGTGGGTTTGCTGTATAACGTGATTGGTGAGCGTATTGTGGGTGTAGGTCGTAAAGTTAATGGGAATAGCAACATCTCGGTACCAGATATCTACGAGCAACCTCGTAACCTTGTCGATGTGACTTTTAATGTGAAGTTGAGCAGGTATATAACTCTGAATGGTGCCGCTAAGAATATTCTAAACGAGGATGTGCTGCTTCAGCAAACGGCAAAGTTTTCATCTGCAAAAGGCGAGCAAACTCGCAATCAGGTAAAGCAAAAATATACGCCAGGGAGAAGCTATTCGCTGGGTATATCTGTAAAGTTTTAAACGAATTTCAACTATAAAAAACCAAATTTTCAAAACTAAAAGCAATGAAAAAGATGCTTACGAAAATGAAACTTTTAGCAGCTGCATTTGCGCTAATATCAGTGATAAGTGGCTGTAATAAGAATGACGATCCTTCTCCTGTTGGCCCTGTAGTACCAGGCGATGCAAAAGTTTGGTCAGGAACAAGTATTGGCGATGGCTCTGCTGAGTTCGAGATAAAAGGAAAGTATGTAATAAAAAAAGGTGTTTATTCACTTAAGGGATGGGTTTACATCACCGATGGCTCGGAACTTTACATCGAACCAGGAACCATTATTAAGGGAGATAAAGCAACCAAAGCTGCTCTTATAGTTGAGCGTGGCGCTAAACTTTTTGCAGAAGGAACTTCAACGCAGCCAATCGTATTTACATCAGCACAGGCTCCCGGAAGTCGTAAGCCTGGCGATTGGGGTGGATTAGTAATTTTAGGTAAGGCCAAAAATAACATGGGAGACATGAGTATTGAAGGTGGCTTGAGGAGTAAGCATGGTGGAACCAACGATAACGATAACTCAGGAATAATCCGTTACGTGCGTGTGGAATTTGCAGGATACCCATTTGCTACAGATCAAGAAATCAATGGCATTACGTTAGGTTCTGTTGGTAGCGGTACTACTTTCGATCACGTTCAGGTTTCCTATAGCAACGACGATTCTTACGAATGGTTTGGTGGTTCGGTTAACGGTAAATACCTCGTTGCATACCATGGTTGGGATGATGACTTTGATACAGATAACGGATTTTCTGGTAAAATGCAGTTTTTATTGGGAGTTCGTAATCCTAAAATTGCAGACCAGTCTGTTTCTAACGGTTTTGAATCAGATAACAATGCGAGCGGATCGTCAGCCGAACCATTTACATCAGCCGTATTTAGTAACGTTACATTTATTGGACCAATTGGTCAAGATGGCAATTTTGTGAATACTACGGCATACATTGATGGAGGAGGTTTGAATCCAAATAATGGTTCACGCTTAGGACAGTATCAAGCAGCAATGCAGATTCGTCGCAATTCCCATCTAAATGTGTTTAACACCGTTGCGACCGGCTATCCTGTGGGCATCATGGTCGAAAATGATAAGGGAAGTGCCACGCAAGCGGCAGCAACTGCAGGTAACTTAACCGTACAAAATGTTGTTTTTGCAGGAATGAGCATTCTTGGTAGTGATAAGAACAAAACATGGAAGGATGCGCTTTCGACAGATGGAACAGCTATTGACGAGACAAAACCATCATTTTCTAATGGCTATTTTTCTCGTGCAAATGGAGGAAACAGCAACCTTACAAATATTGCTGATCTTAAGTTAAAGCAACCAAGTAGCGTTGCTAGCACTCCAAACTATGGACCTTCGACAGGAAGTCCGCTTGTAGGAAAGAGCAATTTATTTACTCCTGCATTACTTCAAAATACGTTTTTTGATAAGGTAGACTACATTGGCGCATTTAAGAGCGATGCAGATGCCGACAACTGGATGAAAGGATGGACAAACTTTGATCCTCAGAATACGATCTACTAGTTTTGTTTATAGGTATTCCTGATGTTTGTTCAGGAATAATCGGAGGTAGGATGGTGTTCATCCTACCTTTTTTCGCTTCTGGCTTGGTAGTAATTGTTTCGCATTTGTGCCTTATCCTCCTTCAAAAAAGCTATATTTGATAGTATGAGGCAAGCGGCGATCATACTTGGTTTGGTGATTTGGACTATTTCGGGATTTTCTCAAAATTTCCGAAAGGTTGATAGGTTTGTTCATCAAATTTCGAAAAAGGATATCGTTAGTGTCGATACGTTACGAATGCTTATAGAGAATAATTTTAGCCGCGAGCCAGATCGGTTAAGGGCCATATATGGATGGATTTGTAGCAACATCACCTACGATATAGATCGAATGGCCAATCCGCTAAGTTATAGTAGCGATTCTGCTGTTCGTGGGACTTTAAGCAAGCGTAAGGCAATTTGTTCTGGCTATGTTGATTTGTTTATTGCTATCAGCCGGGAGTTGGGTATAAAGGCACACTACATCTCTGGATATACCAAGCAGAATGGTGTGGTTGTAGATTTGGAGCATGCATGGGTTGCCGCTCGGCTCGCTAATGGGCAATGGAAATTATTTGATCCAACATGGGGCGCTAGCGAATGGGTTAATGGCGAACTTGTAAAACGGGTTTCGTACGACTACTTTATGGTAGAGCCAGTGGAATTTATAAAAACGCACATGCCCTTTGATCCGATGTGGCAGCTGCTCTATCAGCCTATTAAAACCGACGAATTCTACGGACAAAAATTGTCTAAAGATGATGACTATCTTTTTAACTACAACGATACCATTCGCGATTATCAGGTACTCTCAGAATCAAGAATGTTTAGCAATTTGATGAGACGGATGGAGTGGGCTGGCATTAAAAATGAGGCTGCAAAGCGATATTTTTCGATGACGGAGAAGTATTACCATCTGGCTTTACAGAGTGAAGAGCAAGCGCAACGAGATTTGTGGCTCTATGCGTTTGATCAGCAAACGAAAAATTATCGGACAAGTTTGGAAATGTACGAGCAGCTGAAAGGGTTGCTCGGGGATTATAAACAGCGAGGAGTTTCTGTCGAACAGCTTATTTATAGTTCAACCGTTTTGATAAGGCACACCGATGATTGCTTAGCTGCTCTTAGTAAGCTTAGAACGGATAAGTATGCTGATGTTGAACTATTAGATGGGTTGAAAGATAAGGTTGAAAATATCTTTGATCTTGTTAAAAATCAAAATATGTCGGTAAGACGGTTAGGAAAGTAGTTGAGTAAATAAAAACGCACCCCCAATTGCTTGAAGGTGCGTTTCTGTTGCTGACCTATATTACTTACCAAACTTTGGCTCTATCTGCAGGTGCAATATAAAGCGGATCGGATGGTTTAATATCAAAAGCTTTGTAAAGTGGATCAATGTTGAAAATTGCTTTGTTTACGCGTGAAATAGCAGGAGCGTGTACGTCTTCTTTTAGGCGTCGCATAAGCTCTTTATCGCGCATCTTTTGTCTCCAAACCTTAGCATAGCCAAGGAAGAAGCGTTGGTCGTAGGTAAATCCATCAATAGCGGCCGGTTTCTTGCCATTTAATGAAAGCATGTAGGCATCCCATGAGATGTTTAATCCGCCATTATCGGCAATGTTTTCGCCTTGTGTAAGCTCTCCATCAACATGAAGGCTATCTAGGATTTTGAAGTTGTTGTATTGGTCTATAATAACCTTGGTACGTTCTGCAAATTTTTTGGTATCATCTTCGGTCCACCAGTTAACCATATTTCCGTTAGCGTCAAACTGCTTTCCTTGATCGTCAAATCCGTGGGTCATTTCGTGACCGATAACCATACCTATTGCACCGTAATTTACAGCATCGTCTGCATCCATATTAAAGAATGGAGGTTGCAGGATGGCGGCAGGGAATACGATTTCGTTGTTTAATGGGTTGTAGTAGGCGTTTACAGTTTGAGGGTACATTCCCCATTCGGTAATGTCTACCGGTTTTCCGTACTTATTAAGGTTTTCTCTAATTTGGAATTTGCTTGCTTGTAGCACATTTTCGAAGTAGGAATCACGATTTACCTCCATTGAGGAGTAGTCTTTCCATTTGTCGGGGTATCCTACTTTTACCATTACCTTGTTGAGCTTTTCAGCTGCCTTTGCTTTGGTTGCATCGCTCATCCACTCCAACTTTTGAATTCTAGCGCGATATGCTGTACGAAGGTTTTCAATAAGGGCTATCATTCGTTGTTTTGCAGCAGGAGGGAAGTGCTTTTGAACGTATAGCTGTCCAATTGCTTCTCCTAGGTTGCCATCAACCTCGTTAGATACACGTTTCCATCTAGGAGAAATAACTTTCTGTCCTGACAAGGTTTTACCGTAAAACTCGAAGTTAGCGTTAACGAAATCGCTGCTTAGCGACGAAGCTGTACTGCGAGTTGCTGTCCACACGAGGTATTGCTTCCACACGTTAACCGGAGTAACCTTAAGTAGGCTATCGGCTGCTTTGAAAAATTTTGGCTGCATTACAATAACCTGATCGTTGGTAAGGTTAAGACCAAGGGTTGTAAAGTAGCTATTCCAAGGGAATGAAGGATATTTAGTTGCAAGATCCGAAGTGTTGACTGGGTTGTACAACGCTTGATTATCGCGGTTTTCTAGGCGCGTGTTAGAAGCCTCAGCAAGCTTGCTTTCGAGTGCGTAAATGTTTTTTGTAGCCTCTTCTGCAGCGCTCTGGGTGTAGCCAACTAAGGTTAGCATCTTTGTGATTAACTTTTTGTAGGCTGCCTGAAGTTCCTTGTTGTGAGGGGTATCCTTAACGTAGTAGTCTCTGTCTGGCATTCCTAAACCAGACTCCGCCAGGTACATTTTGTAGATGCGGCTGTTCATAAAGTCTTGCTCAATGCCAGCGCCAAACAATGCGGGAATCCCGTAAAGATGCATTTGGGTAATGGCTTGCTGTACATCACCCATTGTTTGAATTTGATTGATTTGGTTGATGTACTTAAGAAGCGGAGCGGCTCCTAACTTTTCTATTCTGGTGCTATCCATTCCAGAAGCATAAAAGTCGCCAATTTTTTGTGCAGCACTACCCTTTGGAGCACCTGTAGTTGCGGAGGCTTCCTTAAGAATCTCCTGTACATCCTTGATGGATTTTTCTCTGAGAATGTCGAAAACGCCATACGAAGTTTTGTCGTCGGGAATGTTGGTCTTTTTTAGCCATGTTCCTCCCGCAAATTCAACAAAATTTACGCCGGGTTTCACATCCTTATTCATGTCTGCAGCATCAAGTGCTTTCTTTTTAGCATCTGGATTCGTGCCACCAAAGGTAACGGTGGCAGGTGCCATTGCTAGTACCATGAGAAGATACCTGTTTTTCATCCTTATGATTTAAGTTTTACTGGTGAATAATCAATTAAAATTACAAAGGTATTTAAAGACGTCGAAGCAATTAAAAAGTTACACGCTTTGCTCTCTTTTTAAGCCCATTTTAATGTGAAATGCCACTTAAAGGAAAAAAGCCACCCCTAAGGGCAGCTTTTTAGTTGATTCAATAGATAGATTGTTTAGCAGTTTGTAGTTTCTTTTTTAGCTATTGCGGATATCTTCGAACGCTTGCTTTATTAGCCCGATTGCTTCGCGAAGCTGCTCTTCGTTAATAACCAATGGTGGTGCGAAACGGATTATATTTCCGTGGGTTGGTTTGGCTAAAACGCCTCTATCGCGCATGGCAAGGCAAACGTCCCAAGCCGTTTTCCCGTTCATATTCTTGATAACGATGGCGTTCAGAAGGCCTTTTCCTCTTACCAATTCGATCATAGGCGAGTCGAATGAGCGCATTTCTGAGCGGAATATTTCACCTAGTCGATTTGCATTTTCTGCCAACTTTTCGTCTTTTACCACCTGTAGCGCGGCTATAGCAACCTTACATGCAACAGGGTTGCCGCCGAAGGTAGAGCCATGTTCGCCTGGCTTGATGCAGAGCATGATGTCATCGTCTGCGAGAACGCAAGATACGGGCATAACGCCACCAGAAACAGCCTTTCCAAGAATAAGGATGTCTGGTCTAACCTCTTCGTGATCGCAGGCTAGCAGCTTGCCTGTGCGGGCGATACCTGTTTGCACCTCGTCGGCGATAAATAGCACGTTATTCTTTTTGCAAAGCTCGTATGCTTGCTTTAGGTAGCCTTCATCTGGAACAAAAACGCCAGCCTCTCCCTGTATTGGCTCCAAAATAAAGCCAGCAACGGTTGGATCTTCGAGCTCTTTTGCTAAAGCGTTGATGTCGTTATACGGAATGCGAATAAATCCAGGGGTAAACGGTCCGTATCCTCCGTAGGATTCTGGATCGTTAGACATGGAAACAATGGTTATAGTACGTCCGTGGAAGTTTCCATCACAAACTATGATTTTTGCCTGATTTTCGGCGATTCCCTTTTTCATGTAAGCCCACTTACGACAAAGCTTAAGAGCCGTTTCATCGGCTTCTGCTCCGGTATTCATCGGTAGAACCTTGTCGTAACCAAAGTAGCTAGTAATATATTGCTCGAATTCGCCAAGTACATTGTTGAAAAATGCGCGCGATGTTAGAGTCAGCTTCATGGCTTGCTCTACCATGGCGTTTACAATTTTAGGATGGCAGTGTCCTTGATTTACAGCTGAGTATGCTGATAAAAAGTCAAAATATCTTTTACCATCAACATCCCACATGTAGATTCCTTCTCCGCGCTCAAGGACTACGGGTAGTGGATGATAGTTGTGGGCGCCATACTTCTCTTCTCTTTCGATGTAATCGTGACTTGTTAGCTTAGTCTTGGTTTCCATAATATGATGTGTTTGATTTTTTCGCAATCTATAAATTTAAGCAATAAGTGATTCTGTTTCTTGTAATATTTTTTTTCTCTTTTTTATCTATATGTAAGCGATGTTTGGCTAATATATTAAGGATGTGAACTAATATTGTTAATATGGCTTACAATTATTTACTTTTAATAAATGTAAAATAATGATGTTTTGTTTAACATTAATCGCTCTTCGATGTTTTCTTGTAAAAGAAAGTGAAAATGTATTGGCCTTTTATGTTGTAATTAATTAGCTAATGCTTAACTTTAACCTAATGTTAGGTAAGTAAACTTGTAGAGTAAATAAACATTACCTTAAAACGCTTATGGACACAGGGCTCCACAAAATTCTGCTTGTAGACGACGAAAATGATATTTTAGAGTTTGTAAGCTACAATCTAAAAAAGGAAGGATACGAAGTGCATACCGCTACCAATGGTAGGGATGCCATTTCTGTTGCCATGGACGTTCGACCTCAGCTGATCATCCTAGATGTGATGATGCCGGAGATGGACGGGATCGAGACCTGCGAGGAGATGCGTAAAATTCCAGAACTATCTACCGCCATTATTGCCTTTTTAACTGCCAGAGGGGAAGATTATTCTCAAATTGCAGGGTTTGAGGCTGGGGCTGACGACTATATTGCCAAGCCAATAAAGCCAAAGGTGCTTGTTAGCCGTGTAAAGGCACTTCTTAGACGGGCCGAACATACGGGAGCAAATACAACGGTTATTTCTGATGACGCTGCCATTATTATTGACAAGAATAGGTATGTGGTTATTAAGGAAGGGCAGGAACTGGAGCTTCCTAAGAAGGAGTTTGAGCTGCTTGCTTTGCTTTATTCTAAGCCTAAGAAGGTGTTTACCAGAGAGGAAATATTTAACGCCATTTGGGGCGATAACGTAATTGTAGGGGATAGAACTATTGATGTGCATATCCGCAAGCTGCGAGAGAAAATTGGTGATGACTTTATTAAAACCATAAAAGGTGTTGGATATAAGTTTGTAGACTAGATATTTATTGAAGAAGACCGTTGAGTATAGCTTTCGGTCTTTTTTTATATAAAAATAGGATCAATACAGGTGTTGACAGCAGCTTGGTGAAGTACGTTAGTTTTTAACTGATACTCTTATGGTAGACAGTATTAAATATTTCGAGGTAGTGTTGTATGTAAAAGATCAGGCTATTAGCCGAAATTTTTACCAGAAATTGCTAAGGAGGCAACCCGAGTTAGATGTACCTGGAATGACTGAATTTTTGGTTACCAAAAACTGTAAGTTGGGGCTTATGCCCAATGATGGTATTGCCAAAATACTGGCTGATAAAATGCCTCATCCCGATAGAGGAATAGGTATACCTCGTTGTGAACTCTACCTGTATGTTTCCGATTTAGAAAACGAATTTTATAATGCGCTCGATGGAGGTGCTTTACTTGTTAGCCCTATCGAAATTCGAAACTGGGGAGATAAGGTTGGTTACGTAGCAGATCCTGATGGGCACATTATTGCTTTTGCCGAGAAAGCATCGCATTAAGCCGACATCATTCATATAAAAATGCATATTTATGATTTTAAAGGTTGATGGTAGAATTAAACTTGAACTTGTTAGCTCAAAGCATGTGCAGCCAATATTTGATATTGCAAATGATAATAGAGAGCATTTGAGGCAGTGGCTTCCTTGGATTGATAGCATGCATGGGGTTAGTTTTATCAGAGACTTTATCAGCGTTTCAGAGCAACGGCATGCAATGGGAACTGATTATGCCTTTGTCATTTTATGTGACGAGATGGTAGTTGGGCGGATTGGAATATATAAGGTTGATACATACAATCATGTTGGGGAATTGGGCTATTGGATAGGGAAGGAGCATGAAGGAAATGGGATTATAACATCTTCATGCCGGAGGCTGCTGCAGTATGGCTTTGAAGTGCTAATGCTAAATCGAATAGAAATTAGGTGTGGTGTTGAGAATGTTCGAAGCCAAAGAGTTCCTGAAAGGTTGGGATTTACCAAAGAGGGAACGCTTCGTCAAGTGGAAAATATACGGGGCCACCTTATCGATCACTATTTATATTCGCTTTTACGAGACGAGTATAAATCGACCTAATAATCTAGAGGTGCTACATACAACAAGTAAGATCAAGCTATAAAAGCCCCAATATTGGAAGTAGAATGAGAATGAGCCCGACTACACTCATGTAGCTGATTGTAAATATAAGGTAGGTTAGCAACGTTAAGCCCACCACTTTCCCTGTTTTTAATTTGTTGAATAGCTGGTGGTAGCTCCAGATGAGTAATCCCAGATCTATAATTAGCATCCCATTTAAAAATTTGTGCAGATCGTGCGTGTTGTTTAGCATTACCTGTATAGGAATCGTTGCTAGATGTACTAGCATACGTTGGCTTGCAAAAAAGGCATTAAAAACGATGTGCTCTACAAAGTTATACCCTTGTTTGCGAAAGCACAGGTAGGATCCAAGAGCAAGAAATGGTAGCGTTGTACATGTAACTAACGCGTAATGTCCAATAATCCAAGTGTTGACGGCGCTATTCTCTGCCGCTTCCTTCGCATCTTTAACTGTGCTTGAATCTATTATGTTTATTCCAAGCGCATGGTACAGTAAACCGTACAATGCCGCAAACGTAATTAGCAGCGAAATCGGATCAAAGTGGCCAACCCTTTTCCCTGCCAGATAGTCTCGTACGCTATGGCCTGGCTTTGTTAGCAGCTGCTTGGAGGTATATAAAATTCCCTTGTGAAAGTACTTGAATAGTAATCCATGAAGATTTTGCCGGAGATATCCAGAGTTAAGTTTGTGCGTGTCGGCACTTTGTCCGCAGTTGTAGCAGTAGTTTCCCTCAAAGTGAGTTCCGCAGTTTTTACAAGTAATCTTCATAAGCTTGCAATTGGGTTAACCAGTAATTGCTACAAGTTACCTTGTTGATGATTAAAAATCAAGATCGGAGCAAAGAAATATTGGTTGATGTTTAGGGGTAAGCATATCTTGTTTTATGGGCTAAAATTCATGCGTATAATGTGATGTTGATGGTTGTCGACAAGCAAAAAAAGAGGACGGCTATTTTCGTAACCCTCCTCCTTTAGTCCTTTTAAGGTATGCCGGAATACATCCCCGAATACCTAATGCAGAGCCTTCTCTAATTTTGTTTTGTTGATGGTTTTCCTGCAGCTTTGCGCTTGATATCGCTTTTGCGGGTGCCACCAGCCATTGCATACTCGTCGCTATCCTTGCCAAACTTAGACGCAACGGCAATGAGAATCTTTTCGCTCAAGGAGTTTGCTTCATCCTCAAGATCGTTAATCTTGTGCAGCTTAACATCGAGATTTTTGAGCATAATATTATACTCTTCGAGCTCCTTGTCGTAGCTGCTGAGCTTGGTGGCAACTTCGGATACCGAAATTCCTCCACCTAGATCAAGATTCTCATCAATAGCCTTTAAACCCGACAGACGTTGGTCTAGCTTATCAAAAGCAGCAGAGCCTTTTTCTCGTCTTGCCATAGTCTTATGACTTTAGAGTTGTTAATAATTAAGTTAATTTTTAGCACTACCAGCCAATAGGTCATAATCAAATTGATTTATGAGGATATGTGGTGGCAATGCTGTGCAAAAGTTACGATCAAAGGCGTTTTCATTTCAAGACCCGATATTTGTCTTATGAGTCCTTTGCTGCTATTGCCATAGAGGATTTTTTGCGGCTACAGCAGGTTCTGCTGCCAATTTGCTATGTGCTTACGTTTTGAAAAACGATTGATTTTATGCTGTAAAACATAATGTGTCGGTGTCGTTTTTTGCTTTTTTAGGAATGGCGGGTTGTCCTTAAAAGAGGGATAGTATTATGCCATTAGGCAGGACGATTCCTGTCCGTTTTACCTTTAGACTAAGGAACGGAATATGATTTAGTAAACTTTTCATTTTTCAAAATAAGGAAAGCCGAGATTTCTCGGCTTTCTAAGCAGGCTACTTAGTACAGCCCGCAAAACTACGTATTCCGACGTTTATTCGTTTAGCTTATCTATCATCTGCATTCTTATTTGCATCTGGTGCATAATGGTACGATCGTAGTCGTTCTTGTCGTCACCAAACTTACAGTAGAGGACAAATAGCTCTATCGAGAAAAAGAAGGTGAAAATTAGCGCCCAAACCACAAATGCGATAGGACTCGACATTAGTATCTTAAATAGAATGGAGAGCTCCTCTAGGAAGGGCTTGTTATTTTTTATCTCCGTTTCTACTGTTGCCCTAATTGTAAGAAGGCTATTTTCTTTGGCCAGCTTGTTTTCGCGAAGCGTTTTGATTTGGGAATCGAGCTGTGCGAGTATCTCTATCTTCGGATTCGGCATCGACTGGCTGGTCATTGTTCGGCCTACGGTTACCATTCGTCCGTTGGTATCTGCCTTGGTTTGGGTTTGGGTATTATAGGCAGTGATGGTTGGGTTTTTGGTAATTTCAGAGATGGTCTTCATTCGCTCGCGCTCCTTACGGGCAATCGATGAATCGAGCTGCGCTACCTGATCGTTTATCTCCTTGGTTTTTATGGCCATCGCCTTATTTACCTTCTCTTGGTCGATGGTAATGCGTTCCCGCTCTATGTCGTCCTTAAACATCACCTGGTCAATAATCACCGAGCCAATAATTGCCATTACAATACCTATGATTATACGGAATCTCTTTACCGACTGGCTTTTGCCGATGGTTAATATGATTTGGCGTTCTATTTGAATTACCATCACAACCATTATTAAGGCTCCAATAACCGAGGTGAGTACGCTTCCATGCAGGTAGCGGCTGGTAAATTCATATCCAATGAAGCACCAAACCATGCTGATGATAAGCAGTGCAGATGCAAACTTCTTAACGGCTTTTGCGCTAGCCTCGCTCGAACTTTTTACAATGTTATAGTTGTATCCTGTGAGGTAGCAGCCTAACTTAATCCACCAATCTTTCATTGCTCTGGTTTAAAGGGTGATGTTCATTACTTTTGTTTGGGTTATGGCCGCCAACCCACGCATAAAGCCACGCTGGTAGGAGAGGGTTATGCGCTCGCTCATCCCGGTGTTCGAGGCGGTGTCGTGCTGAAGCTGCTTCACCTTTTCGATATGCTCAATTACCAGGTTACGCTTTATCTTTAGCTCCTCCACCAAGTCGATTAACCCAGCCCTTGTACGCGACCCAATATGAAAGTCGATCTCCTTGATTTTATCATCGTAGTACATAAAGGAGCGCTGGATAAGAATTTGCAGGTCGTACTGAAAAAGTTTGATGTTGTCTGCCTTGTAGCTCTCGTCGGGGTTGGTGAGCGCATCGTTGTAGCCTTTGGTCTCGTAGTCTGCCTGTAAAAAGGCATAAATTGCATCAATACCTAGTACAGGTACGTCGGATTGAATGGCATCCGCATCAATAGGCTGAGGAGCCATGCTGCGTTCGAGCATGGGACGGTCTGCCCCCTCAGGTTGGCTAGACTGCTCCTTTTTGCGGTTAAAGTTGAATAGACCCATTGCTGGTAAGTTTTATAATTGTATGTATTAACTAATATAGATTGCAGTAAGCTGCCTTAATAAGACGTCTATCCCACAATAATGTTGCAGTAAAAAGTGTGAAATAATTGAGAATATTTGATATTAGGCCTAGGCGATGTTAGGAGACTTCGCTTTTAGCGGGTTTTAGGATTGACTATGATTTGGCTTTTTTATAAAAGACTTGTAAGATTTCAAATATCAGGAAAATTTAGAACCGACATGTTCGGGTTTGCCCTTGGTGTCCAATTTTATCTTACTTCTAGCATGATATCTGCTCATACGGCTGATTAATATGTATTTAATTGGTGTTGTTGGGAGGTGTTGTATTTTTCTTTTGATTGCAAATGACAGGTTTTGTCTTCAATAAAATAATTAAAGATTAAATTACTCATTTATCTTCGAAAAAAACTCGCGTTGTCAATATCTAAATTGCTAACGCGAGTTTTTCAAGTTCTATTTTTTGTACTTAGCAATCCGTTCTCGATTGTGGATAAATTTATATGTCCAAGAATAAATGATAGGTAAAATAAGCAATGTTAAGATAGTTGATGTAATCAGCCCTCCAATTACAACAATTGCAAGAGGTTTCTGACTTTCAGATCCAATTCCTGTTGAAATTGCAGCAGGTAGTAGGCCAATTGCTCCCATTAAGGCCGTCATTACCACCGGACGGATGCGACTTCGAACTCCTTCTTTTACCGAATATGCTAGTCTATTACCAGCCGAAAGGTTATTTCGGAATACGCTGATAAGAATGACCCCATTTTGGATGCATACCCCAAAAAGGGCAATGAATCCAATACCTGCGCTAATACTGAAGTTTAATCCTGTTACATGTAAGGCTAAAATTCCCCCAATTAAAGCAAAAGGAACATTGAGTAGGGTTAGTATTGCATCCTTTACATTGCCAAATGTCATAAATAGAAGCAGGAAGATGGCGAGAAGACACATTGGAACGACATTGGCCAATGTTGAAGAGGCTCTTTGTTGATTTTCGAACTCGCCATTCCATGTCATTTCGTAGCCAGCAGGCAGGGTAATCGCTTTTGCAACTTTTTGTTGTGCTTCTTTTATGGTACTCCCTAGGTCTCTTTCTCTTACCGAGAACTTTACTGCGATATAACGTTTATTGTTATCTCTATAAATAAATGCAGGGCCCGTAAGGGTGTAGATTTTCGAAATCTCTTTTACGGGAACCATTGATCCATTCATTGTTGGAACCATCAGGTTTCCTATTTTTTCGTAAGTATCTCTATATGCTAAAGGATATCTAACTCTAATGTCAAATCTACGCTCTCCTTCATATAGTTGAGTGGCTGATTTGCCTCCAAGTGCAGTTTCTATTACGGAGTTGGCATCTTCTGTGTTTACTCCATACAGGGCCATTTTCTGTTGATCTAGCTCTACCCGAAATTCTGGTTGCCCTAAGTTTCGTAAGATGCCCAAATCATCGATTCCTCGAATATCCTTTATTGCATCTTTTGCTTTACGGGCTAAAGTGTCTAGCACCTTAAAGTCTGGACCATAAAGTTTAATTGCCAGGGCTCCATTTACTCCTGCTACAGCTTCTTCTACATTGTCTCTAATTGGTTGCGAGTAGTTAAATACAATTCCAGGAATGACCTTGAGCTTCTTGTCTATTTCCTGTATCAGCTGGTCTTCTGTAATGTTTCTTTTCCATTCTTCCTTGGCTTTTAGGTCTACTTGAATTTGAACATTGAAAAAACCTTTAGGATCAGTTCCGTCGTTTGTTCTGCCTATTTGGCTAAGGGTTTGCCGTACTTCAGGAAATTCGTCAAGCGTTTTTACCATCTTATCGCTAATTTGCTTAGCACTTTGTAAGCTTATACTCATGGGGAGCTCGGCCTCTACCCAAAGTGCTCCTTCATTAAGTGGCGGAATAAACTCTGTACCTAATAATTTGACTGATAAAAATGTGATAAATAGTAATCCTAAAGCAACGAAAACTGATAGCCGAGCATTTCGAGAAACCCAGTTGAATGCTCTCATAATATGTTTCTCAAAGAAGCTGACTATTGGATTGTTCTTCTCGTTAACATTTTTCTTTAACAAGACGCTGCTTAGCGCAGGAACAAATGTGAGCGTTAAAATAAGAGCACCAAGAAGAGCGAACCCTAATGTCCATGCTAGGGGAGAAAACATCTTTCCTTCTACCTTCTCAAATGCAAAAATGGGAACTAGGCAGGTTAGGATAATTATTTTACTAAAAAAGATAGCTTTCCCCATTTCGGTGCCAACATTTTTTATTAGGCCAAGTTTGGTTAGCCTATTGTAACGATCCATTCCAACCTCTTTAGCCAGCTTATCCAGAGCCACAAACATTCCCTCTACCATGACGACTGATCCATCGATAATAATTCCAAAATCGACGGCTCCCATTGACATTAAATTGGCAGACATACCTTTTGTCTTCATACAAATGAAGGCAAAAAGCAATGCAAGAGGAATAACTAAGCCAACCGTCAAGGTTGTACGCCAATCTGCCATAAAAAGGAATACAATGATGGTAACTAAAATTATTCCCTCAATTAAATTGTGGATAACGGTATGCGTTGCATAGCTCATCAGGTTAGTTCTATCGTAAAATGGAACTAGCTCGACATTCTGTGATTTAAGTTTGGTATTTAGCTCTTTAACCTTATCGTTAATACCTTTTAGAACCATAGAAGGATTCTCTCCTTTTCGCATAACAAGAATTCCTTCAACTACATCGTTTTCTTTGTCGCGCGTAACCCAGCCTAAACGGGGTAACCCAGTTTCTCGAACTTGTGCTACGTCCCTTACAAGAATGGGAACGTCGTTTTCTTTCTTAACAATGACGTTCTCGATATCGGGGATATTCTTCAGAATACCGATACCTCGCACAACATAGTATTGTCCATTTTTTTCAATTACATCTCCACCTACATTGATGTTGCTTTTCTGAACAGCTCGATAAACATCTAATGCTGTAAGCCCATATTGAGATAGCAATTCAGGATAGGTGTCTATCTCAAAGCTTTTCTCTTCGCCTCCAAAACTGTTGACTTCTGCAACGCCAGGCACCTGCCTAAATTCTCGATCCAGAAGCCAATCTTGAATTGTGGTAAGTTCTCTGATATTTGCAGTTTGGCTTCGAAGCGTGTAACGGTAAATTTCTCCTGTTGGTCCGTAAGGCGGTTGTACTTCTGGCTTTACATCATTTGGGAGGTCTACATTTGCAAGTCTGCTCATTACCTGTTGCCGAGCAAACGCATCGTCGATGCCATCGTCGAATATGATGCAGATGTATGTTAATCCAAACGTATTAATAGAACGAAGTGTCGCCTTTTTTTGTACCGAAGCAAGACCTGCCTCGAGTGGAATACTAACAAATTTTTCCATCTCTTCGGCACTGCGTCCTGGCCACTGAGCAATTATGATTATTTGCGTATTGGTAACATCTGGAAATGTTTCAATAGGAGTGTGTTGGTAGGTTATGAAGCCTATAATCGCCAGAATGCCTGTGATAAAGAAGACAAAGTAGCGGTGGTGCAACGAAAATATAATGATTCTTTTAATTAGTCCATTCATAAACATCTAGTTTAAAAGCTGTAAATCTTTCAATTGACATATATTGCTACTCAACTTTTTCTTTAATTTGGTTGTAAACAAGTAGCTGATTTTGGCAAATAACTTGTTCTCCTGCTGCGAGCCCCTCGCTGATGTAGCATTTGTCTCCAACGCTTTTTGATATCTTAATAGGTCGGATTTCATAGTGGGATCGATCTTTGAAAACGACGACAAAGGCTTCCCCGTTTTCGCTTAATACAGATGATGAATTAATCTCTAGGCCCATTTTGGACTCTTTTTTAGAAACGAAAACATCGGCATACATCCCCGGTTTCAGCAATAAGTTGGGGTTCGGAATAACAACTCGAACTTTCATAACCTTACTTACAGGGTCTAATACACTTGTTGCTTTATCTACCTTTCCTGTAAATATTTTATCTGGATAGCTTAATGTTCTGACTTTTGCATTAAATCCAATAGCAACATTGGCAATATCACGCTCAAATACGTTTGCCCAAATCCATACATTGTCAAGCGATGCTACCGTAAATAATTCGCTTCCATTATCATTACGGATAAAACTTCCCTCCGTAATGTTTTTATCGACGATATAGCCATTAAGAGGTGATTTGATTGTATAAAAACCTCCTTGTTTGGCGCTTCCTCCTCCGTTTATTGCCAGCATACCTTCCGCTTTGGAAACTAGTGCTTGCGCTTTTTGAAAATTATTTTTTGCTTCTAAGTACTCTCTTTCGCTCGAGAGTCCACTTTTATACATCGCTTCTACATTTTCGAAATTTCGTTTTGCGGTTGCACAATCTGCTTTTGCAGAAGAAAAATCGCTATATCCACCAGCAATATCTGCGCTTTTAATAGTTGCAATAGGTTGTCCTTTGGTTACTTTATCTCCGATAGAAACCTTTACCCTAATAACCTGCCCGCTATTAGCCGAGAAAACCTTAGCCATGTGATTTTCATCGCAACCAACCGTTCCTGTTAACCTTAAAGCGTCTTCTATTGGAACAAGACGGACAGTATCTAGCTTTATCATGCTCATCATGGTATCGCTGATAATATTTGGGTGGGATTCCTTTTTTTCTTCTCCATTTCTGCTAGTGCATGAAGCTGCAAATAGCACTACGAATGCTGTTATAGATAGAATTTGTGCTTTCATTGTTGATCGTTTATATAAATTATTTTACGAGTGAATATCCTACTTTGTAGTTAAGGTCTTCCTTGGCTATGAAATACTTCATCCACCTATCGTTCCATTGCAATAAGTTGTCTTTGTAGCTCTCGTATAAATCGATAAACTCCAGCAGACCCATGTTTTGTTGAAGGTATTGTTGCAATGCTGCATTTAGAATCGTTTTGTAGCTTTCCATGTAAGATGGATCACTTTTTAGAACAGATTTATGGTAAAGGGATAGTAGCTCGTAGCTTGACAGTATTTCTTGGCTAACTTTATTATACTGCTCTAAATTTTGCGTTTGAGCCATGAGCTCAGCAGCTTTTGCAGAGCGAATATTTCCTTGGTTTCTATTAAATAACGGGAGCTCAAATGATGCGGTGAGTCCTATGTAATTTTTGGTAGGTCCCCCAATTCTATCATAGTTTCCTCCGATAGTAATATCTGGGAAGGCTAGCGAACGTTGCAATCTTACATTTTGTTGGGCCAGAAGAAGGTTTGTTCGTGCCATCTTAAGATCTGGACGATTCGCGGTGGCGCTATCAATTATGGCTTGAAAAGATGGCAACTTTTCAGCTACCAATTCGCGTTGCCAATTTTGCCCTAATAGAGGCTTATAGTATTTGCCGTGCGAGCATAGAAGGGTATTTATGTTTGCCTGAAGAGCTATTTGCTGATCTTCTGCAGCGAGTCTTTGATGCTCAAGGGATTCCTGTAAGGCAACCATTCGGAGGTAGTCTTTTTCGGCAACATTCCCTTTTCTTCTTTGCTCCTTATAGGCCTTAACAACCTTTTCTATAGATGCCTCTTCCATTTGGTATAGGGGAAAGGATTGCTGTAAAAAGTAAAGTTGATAGAATAGTGTAGAAACTTGATATTTAAGAGTCCTCATTAATTCAAGGTAGGATAGCTGACTAAGATTATAACCTAGCTTTGCGCTTTCAATCAAGTTTTTTCTTTTTCCTGCAATCGAAAACAGCTGCTGAACTTGTAGCGAATATTCGGCTGTATTTCCTGATTTTAAAAATCGATGCGTTTCACCAGAGTAGAATTCTCTATTAATTCCAACTGATGGATTTGCAAAAATCTGTGCTTGCTTCACCAACGCTTCACTTATATCCATATTATAGCGTTGAGCTATTAGGCTGAGATTTTTGGATAAAAATTCAGCTTGTACTTGAGCTATAGTAATGCTCAATGTATCTTGTGCATTGGCTTTATAGCACGCAAATGCACAAAACAGTATCAGTACGATACGTCTCATAAACGTAGTTTAATAATAAGTAAAAAAAGATTTGTTAATCCTTAGATAAAAGGACTTGGAATTTCAAGTTAAGAAAAGGAAGGGGGAGGCGTTATGATATCGATGTAGCAGCCCGAAATGGCCAGCTGCTCATAGTTCGGGATGAGGGAAATATGAGCCAATAATATGTTTTCTTCGAGAGATGAATCTGTGTTAGAAAACTTTTTTAGAGAAATTAAGTGTTTGTGGGCAACTGATCGTTTGTTATTCTTTGTATGATTTTTGATAATATTCAGTTGCGCTACGAAATGCGAAGTTACACATTCTACTTTTTTTTGATGTGTATGAATTCTAAATTCATCAGAAGGGAATATGGGCATACATATGAAGCCTATAGTATAGAATACGATGGCAAGCATTAAACTTTGAAATATGTACTTTATCTTTCCCATTTGGATACCCGTAGATATATTGCAAAGGTATTATCTATAGGCTTGCAGAGAATCTTGGGATACTCGTATTAATAAACTTTAGGACTGCTGGAGTAATGTTTAAGTTGTGTGAATGGTATATCTTGAGGATTGTCTCATTTGCCATTGAGATCCCCAATATTTCAGTCGTGTTAAGTGGTTTTTAAGTTTAAAGCATATTATATTCAGGTTCTAGATTGGATAATTTCAAAAAAAATCCCCTAAAACATTTCTGCTTAAGGGGATTTCAAATATTTTGTTTGCTTACTATCTAAAGGTAAAGCCCATACCAGCGGTGTACATCGATGTGTTGGCGTAGGTGTAGTCGGCAAAAAGCATAAATACAGCCAGCTTTACCCTGAATCCTGCGTTAGCCACAAAGCCTGTAGAGGTGTAGTCTAAGTTAAAAGGGTCTTGACTATTATTAATAGCAATACCGTTGTATTGGTAGGCACCTTTTAACTTGTAGTTGCTCGAATTACTATTGTAACCTAAACCTCCATATACAGTCAAAACAGGAATTGATTTAGATACCAGCAATCGTGCAGTATATGAAGTCGCATCTGTAGACAATTCTTGATTGTTATACTTTTTATCAGCATAGCTATTGTCTTTCATATCCCAAGATAGATTGTACTTGGTCATACCAAAAAATGCTGACATGCTAAAAGGAAGCAGCTTAAATACGGGAATAAATTCCTTAAACTCATTCCTTATGCCAAATCCCCACATGCCAAATTTACCGTCATCCTTAATGTTGATTTTTGGAACAAACCTAAAGGCAACGTCTGTATGAAAAGGTAAGCCTATACCTATGTTGTAGTTTGCCATTGGGATTATCGGAAGATTTGCTCCTTGAGGTAGCTTCATTGACGATAGTACAATCTTAGTGTTAGGCTCAATAAGCTCAACGGTTGGTCCTTCAACATCTTTTCCAAGCACAGTTGGTGTAATAGGCGAATCTCCTTGCTTAATTCGAAGAACGGAGCTACCTTTTAATATCTCACCAGCATCGTATTGCTTCATGCTCGAAGAGATTGGAATAACTGTTGCCGAAAAAGTTATATCAAAACCACCCAGCTTGTGAGGTTTTGCAGAAGTATACCAACCCGTATTAAGAGTTTTTCCAAACTCCTCTCCAAAAGGTTTCATGTAGGCGTAAGCCAAAGAGTTTACTTCTTTGGACGCTTGCTGATACAATTTTAAAAGTTCGGTGATGTCTGTTTGGGCTTTGCCTGAAATACTAACCATCAGCCCTAAGGCAACCAACCAACTCGCTTTCTTAAGTATTCTCATAACTATTAATTTTTCCCACGACTAAGATAGAAATAATTATAAACATTTTAACATACAACGCATCGTTTGCACATTAATTCGGAATAATCTTTTTTAAACAAACGCCGAACTGCTATATTTACATCAAAGAATTGAAGAGCATGAGCAGTAATATTCCATTAGCAGAACGTATGCGTCCCCGCGACTTAGATGGGTACGTAGGCCAGCGTCATTTGGTTGGTCCAAAGGCAGTTTTGCGAAGGTTTATTGAGTCAAAGAATATTCCTTCTATGATATTTTGGGGACCTCCAGGGGTTGGTAAAACAACACTTGCCAACATTATTGCCAAGGAGGTGGACAGGCCTTTCTACATCCTTAGCGCGGTTAACTCGGGCGTGAAGGATGTTCGGGAGGTGATTGAGAAGGCAAAGTCGCAGCGCTTTTTCAATACGCCATCGCCTGTACTTTTTATAGATGAAATCCACCGCTTTAGCAAATCGCAGCAGGATTCGCTGCTGGGGGCCGTGGAGCAGGGGGTGGTAACCCTTATCGGTGCAACCACCGAGAATCCTTCGTTTGAGGTGATTTCTCCGCTACTTTCGCGCTGCCAAGTGTACACGCTTAAGCATCTCGACGAAAAGGATTTGGTTGGTTTGGTCGATCAGGCAATTGCGCAGGACGTGGAGCTAAAGGAAAAGCAGATAGCGGTGGAGGAGTACGATGCCCTTATCCGCTTTAGTGGAGGCGACGCCCGCAAGCTGCTCAATATACTAGAGCTGCTGGCCTCTACAGCCGACGAGGTGGTTATAACCAATAAGATGGTGGTGGATAAGCTGCAGGAGGCAACCTCCATTTACGATAAGGACGGCGAGCAGCACTACGATATTATCTCTGCTTTTATTAAGTCGATACGAGGAAGCGATCCCAACGGGGCGCTTTACTGGCTTGCCCGTATGCTCGAAGGCGGAGAGGATCCCAAGTTCATCGCACGACGATTGGTTATATCGGCAGCCGAGGATGTTGGTTTAGCCAATCCAAACGCGTTGCTCTTGGCCAATGCCACCTTCCAGTCTGTGCATGTAATTGGGATGCCAGAGGCGCGTATTGTGCTTTCGGAGGCAACGGTTTACCTTGCTACAAGCCCCAAAAGTAACGCTGCCTACACGGCCATAGACGAAGCGCTGGATTATGTTCGAAAAACAGGAAATTTACCTGTACCTTTGCACCTACGAAATGCGCCTACCAAGCTCATGAAGAACCTTGGTTACGGGAAGGATTACCTTTACCCGCATGTTTATCCGGGTAACTTTGTTCAGCAGGGCTACCTGCCTCAGGAGGCCGGCAATACCAAGTTTTATGAGCCGCAGGCCAATGCCAAGGAGAAGGAAATACGCCAGCGCATGCACATTTACTGGGGAGATAAGTACAAATATTAAACAACATACAATGCAACTGAAACTCGACAAGCTAAAACATCAGGAGAGTGGAAACTTTTTTCTACTTGCTGGACCTTGTGTAGTTGAAAGCGAAGAGCTGGCCATGGAGGTGGCAGAAAAGATGGTAGAAATTACCAATAAGCTGCAAATCCCTTACATATTTAAGGGGTCTTACCGTAAGGCTAACCGCTCTCGTTTAGACTCTTTTACAGGAATCGGTGATGTTAAGGCGCTCGAAATATTAAAGAAGATTAGCGACAGGTTTGACATCCCTGTTGTTACCGATATTCATGATAAGGAAGAGGCTGTTCTTGCTGCAAAATATGTAGATATTCTTCAGATACCAGCATTCCTTTGCCGTCAAACCGACTTGCTTATTGCTGCTGCTCAAACCGGCAAGTATGTAAACATCAAGAAGGGACAATTTTTGGCTCCAGAGGCGATGAAGTTTGCAGCCGATAAGATTAAGGAGTCGGGGAACAACAACGTGATGCTTACCGAAAGAGGATCTACCTTTGGCTACTACGATTTGGTGGTAGACTATAGAGGTATAGCCGAAATGCAAAAAACAGGAGCCCCTGTTGTGCTGGATATTACCCATTCGCTACAGCAGCCCAACCAATCGAGCGGCGTTACAGGTGGTAAGCCAGAGCTAATAGAAACGGTTGCTCGCGCTGGTATTGCTGTTGGGGTTGATGGCATCTTTATTGAAACGCACCCTAACCCAGCCGTTGCGCTGTCGGACGGAGCCAACATGCTTCGCCTTGATCTGATGGAAAACCTACTAGAACATCTGGTAGCTATCCGTCAAACCATCAATAAGTTTTAGCATATAGTAGATAAAAATAGCGTAGGCGAGCTTCTTGTTATTAGGAGGCTCGCCTATCTTTTTTGTATCTCTTCTCTATATTGTAAGTTGATCCAGCTCTGCTTCTGAGGGCAAGTCTTGCCAAAGGTTTTACTTCTTCTATATCTATTTCCATTAAAGAAAATCTAACGACTTTTCTGTTGCTTGTAGCAGCGGTTGTTGTCATGCCTGCTAAGTAAACGGAGAGGGCCCAACTGTCTGATAGAAATGTATTGTTAGTAGGTTGCTTGCCTGAAATGTTTTCAACCAATGTGGCTAGCTACCTTTTTATAAATAATAGTGTAAACTTTATTAACATTTAAAGGCTTTTTATTAAAATTGCAGTGTAACCTTTGGCTTACATACGCGTCTTAAAGGCACTAACTTAAACCAATTTTGTAGCTATTACCATATTTAGGGCGTTAAGATTTCTGCATTTCATCGATGCTGTATGCCAATTTGGGCAGCGTGCAGAGATATGTGGCATGTTTTTAAAATGAATTTTACTAAAAATAGCATCATGAAAAGAAAATTACTTGCGATTGTACTACTGGCTGCAGCCACAGGCGCTTTTGCGCAAAAACCGCTACTACTTAACCTAAAGAAAGGAGAAACCTACCTTCAGAAAACTTCCGTCGATTTGAAGATGAACCAGCAGTTTGGAGGAATGGATATGGAGGTGAGCATCACCAATGTCCAGGATCTCAACTTTAAGGTGGTGGATGTTAAAGATTCCCTTTTCTTCTTCGAAATTGCTTACACAAAGCTCAAGATGGCGGTTAACGCTCAAGGAATGAATATGGAGTATAGCTCTGATGTTAATAAGGATAAGGCTTCTGCCATACTAGCGAGTATGGTGTCTAAACCGTTTAGGGCAACCATTTCCAATAGAGGTATTGTTCATAAAATTGAGGCAGATAGCCTTATAAAGGCTGTTGTTAATGCTTCGGGAAATCCGAATGATCCTGAAACGGCAGCAATGAGCGCTCAAATTAAGAACTCCTTTGGCGAGGCTTCGTTAAAAGATAATATCGCCAGCTCGCTAGCCATGTTTACTCCAGCGAAGGTTTCGAAGGGAAGTAAATGGGAAACCAAACGTCAGCTCTCTGGGCAAATGCCTTTAATTTCGGACATTAAGTTTGAGGTGATTGATGAGACACCTACAACCTATAGTATTAAGATGAATTCGGTTGTTTCCTCACCTCTGGATGCTCCTGCAATTAGCAATGCGGGGATGGAAATGAAGTATTCTGTAAACGGTAGCGTGGAAGGAACTATCATTTTGGATAAGTCTACAGGATGGATTATCAATAACACATCAGAGCAGGCGCTCAAAGGGGTTATGGATATACTACCAGGAGCACAAATGCCAAATGGAGCACAAATTCCCATTACCATAGTTGCTAATACTGTAATTAGCAACAAGTAAATCGACCTACACGTTGCCTACTCGTAATTCCTATAGGTATAAAAGGGATTTGAAAGGGGTGATTAATGTCGTACTATATAGTTGATAAGTAAATATTCATACGATAATCTTCCTGTTGGCAAGCAACGCTGCTGGCATGATGCGGATTATCGGTAACCTGTAAAATAAAAAGCTAATGAAAACTGGTATTAAAAAATCGCTAGGGTTGGCAGCAGCTGCGCTAACGGTTATGCTTGCAGCCTCATGTACCATCTCTTCGGGTGATGGCGGTAAAAAGGTAAAGGCAGAGGGCGAAATGAAAGAAAAGTCTATTACTACGCAAGCATTTAAGGAGGTAACTGTTACTGGACAAGCAACCCTTAATGTTAGCTATGGTGATGTGCAGACAATTACCCTAAAGGCGCAAGAGAGTATTCTGGATATTATAGAGGTTAAATCGGACGGTAAGCTGCTTACCATTGGCGTAAAAGATGGCTATAGTATTTCGACAAACAAGGGAATTGTTGTAAACGTTGTTCTTCCAACACCTGTCGAAAAGTATACTGTGGCTGGAGCTGCAGAAGTAAACGTTACCGGAAAACCTCAGGAGAATCTAAACATAGAGGTGGCTGGTGCTGCCGATTTTAATGGAGGTGCCTTAGAGGTTAAGAATGTTACCGTTGCCATTGCAGGTGCCGGAGATTGTAAGGTTTGGGCTACAGATAATCTTGCAGTTAGCATTGCTGGTGCTGGCGATGTGAAATATCGAGGAAACCCAGTACTAAAAAAGGATATTGCTGGGATTGGCTCGGTAAAAGCCATAGAGTAAAACTTTATGAATTAGGATATAAAAGGATATCTACGTAGGTAGGTATCCTTTTTTGTATGCTAGAGGCAGGATGACCTTTTGCAACTTGCTGTACGTCTATTTTTATGTAAGCATTCCCTAAATGCGCTTGCTTTGAAAATGCTTTAGTACTACAGATATTCATCTTTTTTAGGCCGGTTACCTAATGAATCTTTCTATCAGTATTCTAAGTTGCTCTACAGATAGAGGTAGCATGGAGATATCTATAAGGCTATTTTCTAGTCGGTTTACGGAATGGAAGTGTAGTACATAGTAAGCCTCATTTCCGTTTCCGTGATTTTCTACGGTAAAGCCTAGGTACTCCTCCCAAACCACCTTTTGTCCATTTGCCTCAATGCCTAGCTTGTCCAACGTTAGAATAGGGGTGCCGTCCACGGCCCTACGCTTGTACACAACCCATAAAAAGGGAGCCCCTCCAAGCGTTATGACAGCTAGCATAAGTCCGGCCATCTTTATGTCGTAGGTAAGCGAAATGCTTCCATAAATGTAAAGTGCGAGTCCAATAGCTGCAGTAATGGCATAAAATCCACCAATAAGAAACCAGCTGTTTTGGCTTCTTTTTATTTCAATAGGGGAGGTTGATGTACTTGGTATTGGGTAGCGCTTTCCTTTAATAAAATTACCCCAAAGAAAGGGTGTGTTAGCATCCTGTCGAGCTAACCGTTTTCGCTCTTTAGCAACTTTCTCAGAGTCGAGCTGGTAGCTGCCGCAGGTAAACCTATCAAATTGTGCTTCATTGGTTAGAATGCAGTAGCGTCCACCGTTTTCTCTCCACTGCTGGTTGATGCAATAGGTACATTTCATTGTTTAAGCATATTTTTTATAAAAATACCCTTAATTTTAAGATGGCAAAAGGGAGAGAGAATAAAAAAAAAGACCTTTCTAGGTAGAAAGGTCGCTCCAACGTACCAGCATCCACTGGTTATTCTGCAGCTCGAATTCGAGGATAATGTTAATGCCATTGTCCACTCCTTCGTAAATCATCTTTATCCGATTCTGCTCCTTCACCATTCGTTCGGTGTAGGCGTCAAGTTCGCGCGTTGCAAACGAGGGGTCGTACCTAAAGTTGGCGTAGTGCCAATCCTCTGCCTTGATCTTCTCGGTGTTGTACCGATCGTCGTCTACATTTTCCAGAATATCCTGCGGTAAGGGAAAATCGACTCTCGACTTTTGAAAAACAGAGTCTTCTCTAAACCTTTTTAAAAACTCGCTAAAGTTTTCAGGACCACTCTTCTTAAGGGCGGCCACCCCATCTACCGAAGCGCCATTACTTTCTCCGCTACTCTTAGAGCCGCAGCCCCAGGCAACTGAGATAGCAAGTGCTAATCCAATAGCATGAAATAAAATTCGTTTCATTATAAAATTAAAAGACAGCGACGCAGGCTATAAAGGTTTTCTGCAGCTAATGCCGTCAATTCAGCGATTATAGCGGGTAGTGTGCGGCTTAACTTATCATACCGCTGCCTCGATGCTCCTTGATTCTGACCTTCTATACTCTTGTTGCCAAGGTATGTGGACAATATCTTTTAGGATATAGAGGTTCGCTGGCGCTGATGGCTATATGCTTTTATCTACCTGTTGTAATGGGCTGAAGGTTACCTTTATTAGCAGTAGCGTTGCTCTTTATTGTCGGGGAATAAAACCTCCTCGAATGGGTTAATGGCTTACTAAAACCAATGAATAGGCCGAAATTAGGTAATTGTTGGTAGCAATCCGAACTAAAAAATGCAAAGATTAAAGCTAACAAGCCAAAATTACTGCTGCTGCTTTTTTGCTAGCTTAAGGGTGTGCTCGAGCTGCTCCATTCCTCCCCAGCTGCCATGTCCCGATATTACCAGCTTGGCCGAGGGGAACTTGGCCATCACCTTTTGGATAGTTTTGGGGTAGGCCTTAAGGTCGCCATCGGCCGTATTGCCGAGGTTTGAGGAGCCAACGCCCTTTACCATACAACCTGCAAAGAGCACCCTTTCGCTGGGCATCCAAATCACAATGTTGTCGGTGGAGTGCGCTGCGCCAAGGTAGTAGCACATCACCCTCTTATTGCCCAGCTGCAGCTGTAGCGAATCTTTGAAGCCATGTACCGGGAATGGCTTTTGGTGCTTCTTTGCCAGCTCGATGGTCATTTGGTTGGCATACGAGGGAACCTTAATGCTCTTGAGGTAGCTTAGCCCTGCTAGACAGTCTTCGTGCCAATGGTTGGGGACAAAGCCAACCAGCTTTAGGTGCATAACCTTTTGTAGGTACTCCACCAGCATCACTGTTTGCGGTTGAGTCCATGGCGTATCAAACAGAAGCGCCTCGTTGCCGTTTACGTACACAACCCCGTTGGCGGGAATCAAGCCGCCGAACTCAGGAATGTTGAAGGTGGATACATGCACGTATACGTTGTCCATAACCTTTACCAGCTGCAGATCATCTGCAATACGTATGGTATCGGTACTCTTTTGCGCCATGCTGATAACGCAGGATAGAAGTAGTACCTGTACCATAAAAAGCTTTTTTACCATGAGCTTGATTTTATCCTTTTTACAAAGTAAGCAAACGATCTAATAGGTTGTAGCCACACTTCTTGGCTTATTGGTACATTTTAATAGATAAAAACGTTGAAAGCTATCCGTAGGCTTAGAGTATGGCCGGTTGACGCTGTAACTAAAAAAACAGCTGAGAGTCGATAATCAGCATCGTTCTCTCAGCTTGTAGTTAACCAAAACGTTTACTTTTTTTTCCCTTTTTATGCCTAGTGAAAGCAAAAAAGGAAATAGCAAAAAGCCATATTTATAACAAAAAAAACTGATTTAAATGTAATAGCGCCATTCAATAACAGGGTATTGCAGCGCTTAGTTGGTTCTTACAAATATTGTATTTACATCTGATATGCTATCTATGTTGGCATCCCAGTTAATTGCATCTGGATGTGATCCATAAACACCTGTAGTATCCATGCTACCCGATTTATGGATGTTTATATGAAGGTTACTGCCATTTATCGAAAAAAGAAGGCTTGCGTTATCAGATGCGTAGGGAACTTGGTTTACATACTCTGGATTGATATCCATTGTAACAATACAGTTAACTTCTCCGTTGAAGTTGGCATTCGAAACGTTTACATTCTGTATACCTGGATTGTTGTTACTGTTGTTTGGCCATGCTCCTCCCCATGAATCCCCAATTCCATAAGTGAGCACGTAATCAAGTGATAAGCTTTCTCCATTTTTACTTACGATCCGAAATGTTGCTGTTGTAAAGCCCATTGCCCAAAGTTTAAATTGTTGATTGTTTTACTATACATTGATAAATTTATGGTTAATTATACTCTTTGTCAATTTTTTAGAAGCATTGTTTTGTTAAAAACAATGGGTTAAAGACGTAGATATACACAATTACTATACTCTTTAACGCACAAGTGTAACTTAAGGGTGTTTTGTCTTAAACGATAGGCTGTAAGAGGAATATGAAGGTAGATTTTTAGGCACTGCTTCTTGCTCATCAATAAAGGATGGATAAGTACGAGGTTTTGCTATTGTAATAGGACCTTTTGCTTAAGCAAAAGGTCATTGTGTTCAAGTTTTATAAGGTTTTGCTTTAACAAAATGTCATTTCGCTTAAGCGTTATAAGGTTTTGCTTCAGCAAAACCTTATATCCTTTCAACAAAACGTCATTTCCTTTAAGCAAAACCTTATATCCTTTAAGCGAAATGATATATCCTTTAAACAAAACCTCATGAAATGATTCTAAATAATAGGACACCTCTTTGCTGTAGAGTGTTTTATGGCAGTAGTTCTTTTGCACCTATCTAAGTATAAAATTTTGCTATAAGTATTAGGGTGATGTAATTGTGCGTTGGTAGTAACCATACATAATAGCAAGGGATAGGTATAGCCCATCTTGCCTATGCCTATTGATGCCTTAGCGTTGCTGTCGCAAAAGGTAGAAATGCTTTAGTGCGAGCAAAAACAGCTCTTTTCTGGTTGCTAATCCATAAATCAAATAGCTCTATTCCTTGCTCTCATATCGAATATGTAGGAGCTATTAGTGCTTTTTTGCATACCAGCAGGCTGGTTGTCTGAAAGGGGAGCCAGTACGGATTCCTATTTGTGTATTTGCCATGCATGCAGCGGTAAGTTCAAACGGATTACGGGGTTTTAGTACAACGCTTAAACTTTACTTAATCCATCTGTTTTAAAATGTTTTAGGACTTGCACCTACCTCTATAGGATGGTAAATGGTTGAAATATGTATAGATTTGTGATTCTTAACATAACCACTTATGAGGCTTTTACACGAAAATAGCCTACCAGCAGGTAGGCCATTGGGTAAAGGCAGCATACGACAGATTTAATAATTTAATCGTATGAAATTACGTTCTTTTCTAGTCGCTGTATTGCTTGCTGCCCCAGGTTGGGTTTTTAGCCAGCAGTTTTCTCCGGCTTCTTTTGTTAATCCCTTTATTGGAACAGGGGGGCACGGTCATACCTATCCGGGTGCAATTGCTCCTTTTGGGATGGTTCAACTAAGTCCTGATACTCGGCTTACTGGTTGGGATGGCTGTTCGGGCTACCATTTCTCCGACTCGGTGGTCTACGGCTTTTCGCATACCCACCTAAGTGGTACCGGAGTCTCCGATTACTGCGATGTACTGTTGATGCCCACCGTTGGCAAGGCAGTTTTTAGCAACACAGAGTACAGCTCTTCCTTCCGTAAGTCGTCCGAAAAGGCAGAACCTGGCTACTATACAGTTTTTTTAGATAAGCCTCAGGTAAAAGCCGAGCTTACTGCACTGCCACGTGTAGGGGTTCATCGCTATACCTTCCCGGCGACCAAAAATGCCAATATCCTTCTCGATTTGGAGCATCGCGACGAGGTTACCGACTCGTGGATTGAGGTGGTTAGCAATACGGAGGTTCGTGGCTTTCGTAGATCGAAGGCTTGGGCTAATAACCAGGTTATCTACTTCGTAATTCGTTTCTCAAAGCCCTTTGATGCGGCTACCTTCGATCCAAAGTCGAAGGCTACAGGCAAGGCTGGCAAGTACCTAAAGTGCAACTTCGGCTTCCAAACCAAAAAAGGCGAACAGGTGGTGGCCAAGGTGGGCATATCGGCTGTTGACATGGATGGCGCAAAGGCCAACCTCGATGCCGAAATGAAGGGGCTTAGCTTTGATTCGGTGCGCAAGCAAACCTTTGCCAGCTGGAATCGCGAGCTGAGCAAAATAGAGGTTTCTGGAGGAACAAAGGATCAGCAAACCATATTCTACTCTGCGCTTTACCACTGCATGTCGGTTCCAAACCTGTTTATGGATGTAGATGGAAGATACTTGGGTACCGATCATAAGATTCATAAGGCGGAAGGGTTTACGCCCTACACCATTTTCTCGTTGTGGGATACCTACAGAGCATACCACCCGCTGATGACCATAATCGAAACTCGCCGAACTAAAGATTTTATTAATACTTTCCTTTCGCACTATAAGAATGGCGGTTTGCTTCCCGTTTGGGAGCTTGCCGGCAACGAAACGTTCTGCATGATTGGTTACCACTCTGTTCCCGTTATTGCTGATGCCTTTATTAAAGGGATTAAGGGCTTTGACGAGAAGCTTGCTCTGGAGGCGATGCGTAATAGCGCCATGCAGGATCACTATGGGCTAAGCTGGTATCGTCAGCTGGGCTGTCTTCCTGGAGATAAGGAGTGGGAGGGCGTATCAAAGACCTTAGAGTATGCCTACGACGATTGGTGTATTGCCCAGATGGCAAAAAAAATGGGTAACACCGCCGTTTACAACGAGTATATTGCCCGCGCACAGTTCTACCAAAACCTTTTTGATCCTGAAACTGGGTTTATGCGCCCTCGCTTGAATGGTGGCTTTAAGACACCTTTCAATCCTACCGAGGTAGATTTTAATTTTACGGAGGCTAATAGCTGGCAGTACAGCTTCTACGTCCCACAGGATATTGCTGGATTGGTAAGGATGCATGGTGGTGCTGCTAAGTTTTCGAAGAAGCTGGATGAGCTTTTCTCAACCGAGCAAGATCTTAGCGGAAGACATCAATCTGACATTACCGGACTTATTGGGCAGTATGCGCATGGCAATGAGCCAAGCCACCACATGGCGTACCTCTACAACTTTGTGGGCGAACCTTGGAAGACGCAGCAGCGCGTGCGTCAGATTATGGACGAGATGTATACTACCAAGCCTGATGGCCTGATTGGTAACGAAGATTGCGGACAAATGAGCGCATGGATTGTCATGAGCGCGCTAGGATTCTATCCCGTGACGCCAGGTACTACCGATTACATTATTGGGACTCCTTGGTTCTCGAAGGCTACCATCAACTTGGAGGATGGGAAAAAGTTTACCATTACAGCACCCCAGGTTGACTCGAAGAACTTCTACATAGCCAGTGCCACCTTAAACGGCAAGGCGTATACCAAGAGCTATATCGACCATTCCGATATCATGAAGGGCGGAAACCTTAGCTTTACCATGAGCGCAACGCCAAATAGGCAGTGGGGCGTAGGCAAAGGCAATGAGCCAGTAACGGCTATTGAGAGCTACAGCAGAACAATTATCCCGAACATAAAGGCAAAGGCCAAAACCTTTGTTGATAGCACAACCATTACCCTGCATAGCACCGAGAAGGACGCAAAGATATACTATACGCTAAATGGTAGCGATCCTCGTACAAATGGAATGCTATACGGACACCCAATTACCTTAGCCCGCAATACGCAGGTTAAGCTGGTGGCGGTTGTACCGGGTAAGGATACTAGCTTTGTTGTAGAAGGCAACTTCTATAAGGTTAGAAACGATCGTAAAATAACCATTGCTGCCAAGTATAGCGATCAGTATACCGCAGGAGGTCCATCAGGGTTGGTTGATGGAGTACGCGGAGAAAGCGATTTTCGTTTAGGTGGATGGCAGGGCTATCAGGGACAAGATTTTGTCGCTGTTGTAGACCTTCTTTCGGAGCAGCAGATTAGCAAGCTTGCAGCAGGTCTGCTACAGGACACCCGCTCTTGGATCTTTATGCCACGCGATGTAGAGTTTTACGTGAGCAACGACAATGTGAACTTTACGCAGGTGGCTAAGGTCGTTAATACTATTCCTGAAAACCAGGAAACAGCGCTTAAGGACTTTGCCGCTTCGGTAAACGTAAAAGCGCGCTACGTAAAGGTGGTTGCGCATAGCTACGGTATGCTACCTCAGTGGCATATTGGCGCGGGCTCGCCTGCCTACATCTTTATTGACGAAATTGTAATAGAGTAGCCAGTTCTAAAATAAGTAAAACCCACCCAAGCATTCGGCTCTGGGTGGGTTTTTTGTATGCTTCAAAAGGAGCTTGCCTTTTGCTAAACGATCTTACTGCTTTTATAGCGTTATACGGTCTATCTCTTCAATCTCCTCCTTCGAGAAGGTTATATTTTCAAGCGACTTCAGGTTCTCAGCAATTTGCTCCACCCTGCTAGCCCCTATTAGTACGGAGGTAACCCTGTCGTCGTGCAGCTGCCAGCTGATGGCCATTTGAGCAATGGTTTGTCCTCGCTTAAGGGCAATCTCACGTAGCGCACGCACCTTCTCCATGGCAGGGGAAACCTCCTCTGTCTTTAGGTAGCCATGCGATTTTGCCGCGCGCGAGTCCTGTGGTATTCCATCAATATACTTATCGGTTAGCAAACCTTGAGCCAGCGGCGAGAAGGTGATGGTTCCCATGCCGTGCTCCTTGTTGTAGCCTAAAATTTCCTGTTCGGGTTGGCGTAAAAGCAGCGAGTATTTCAGCTGATGAACAATAACTGGTACCCGTGCCTCGCTCAGGTAGCGCAGGATAACCTCAGCCGCTTCTGCAGGATACTTCGAGATGCCAATATAGAGCGCCTTTCCCTGCCGATAGATGGTTTCGAGTGCCGAAGCGGTCTCCTCCAACGGCGTGTTGGGATCGTATCGGTGGCTATAGAAGATATCGACATACTCGAGTCCCATACGCTGCAAGCTTTCGTTACAGCTCTCGATAAGATATTTTCGTGAGCTGCCATCGCCGTAGGGGCCAGGCCACATTTCGTGTCCAGCCTTGGTGGAAATGACCATCTCGTGACGTAAGTTCTGAAAATCTTTCCTTAGAATCCGGCCAAAAGTCTCCTCCGCAGCTCCAGCAGGAGGTCCGTAGTTGTTGGCAAGATCAAAATGGGTAATCCCCGCGTCAAAAGCGTATTGAACCATATTACGACATACACCAAAGTTGTCGGGTTCGCCAAAGTTATGCCATAGACCCAGCGAAAGTTCTGGAAGAACCAGCCCGCTGTTGCCCGTACGTCGGTAGCGCATGGCTTTGTAGCGATCTGGATTTGGTAAATAGCTCATGTGATTGTAATATTTAGTTACCTCTTTAGATGCATAAGTAGCGAAAAAATTTCGGAAGCGCTGATAGTTTAAGATAATTTCTAATCCGATTAAGCGATACTCGTGCCTTCTGAAAGCATTCTGTTAGACCTTTTCTGTGATTTAACTTTTCTTTTATACTTAGTGAAATTGTGCTGAATAAAAGCCCCTTTTATATATGAAAAGCACGAATAGCATACTGGTATGGCCTTTTTGGTTGTATTGTTCTGTAACTTTTAAGAAGGGGGTGCGTCATACGTGCAAACAAAAGCAAACAGGCAATTATGAAATCATCGTATTTATTTAAATTTTTACTAACATTAGTTCTATTCATTGCTGTAGGACGTGTAAGTGCAGCTAATAGGGGAGTTATTTCGGGAAAGGTTATTGATAAGCTAAGTAATCAGCCAATACCGTATGTGGCCGTAACATTGGGGGTGCTTCCAGATAGTACCGTAAAGAAAAGCGTGCTAACAGATGATCAAGGTAACTTTAAATTCGAAGAGATAGCCGAAGGAAAGTATGTTGTAAGCGCATACATGGTAGGATATGTACGTAAGCATTCCAAACCTATCATATGCAGGCAAACATCGGTTAAGGTAGACGATATTATACTAGAGAATACCATTATCAAGGAGGTTACCGTTGTAGGAAAAAGGCCGGAGATTGAGATGAAGGCAGACAGAACGGTTATGAATATTGAAAATACCGTTACAGCAGCTGCCGAGAATGCCTATGAGGTGCTACGTAAGGCTCCTGGGGTAAATATTGACAAGGATGACAAGATATCGCTTAAGGGTAAGGAGGGCGTACTGGTTACCATAAACGATAAGTCGACCTATCTTTCGGGCCAAGACTTAGCGAACTACCTGAAAACACTAAATGGAACAGAAATAGAAAAAGTTGAGCTTATAACAACTCCTCCTGCTCGTTATGAAGCAGCTGGTAACGTGGGAATCATCAATATTAAACTAAAAAAGAATAATAAGATTGGTATAAATGGCTCTACCAATGCAGGGATTCTTATAACCCGAAAAGTTGGAGGAAATGCAGGAATCAACTTAAATATGCGCCAAGGAAAGCTGAACACTTTTGCTTCGATTAGCGGCAATAAAGGCTTTTACAAAAGCAAAAATATGGTTGATAAGAGGATAAATGGAGATACTGCTCAGATATATCAAAAAGTAAAATCGCTTGGCGATTGGGGTAGCCTTAACTTTAGGGTAGGTGCAGACTATGATATCAACAAAAGACATACAATTGGCGTAATGGCTCGTTCTAACTTTTCGGAGGAGGATGGTGACCAAACAACATTAACCAACCTGATCCTCAGAAATGGCGATTTGGGAAAGAGGCTAATCAGCAAAAATGAGGATGGCGAGCATAATAAAAACTTTTCCTATAACCTAAACTATAAGTTTACCATTGATACCAGCGGAAGGTCATTAAATGTTGATGCAGATTACGTGCAGTATAGAAATAGGGGATACCAAAATGGCGATACCTACTACTATAATGGCGCTGGAGCTGAAATTTCTCATCCAGTATATATAAAAGACACAAAACCTTCTGACATTTATATAAAATCGTTCAGGGCTGATTATGTACATCCTTTTTCTAAAATTGTAACCCTTGAAACAGGAGTAAAGGGAAGCTTGGTAAATAGCGATAACAATCTGAAGTCAGAGAAGATGGTCTTTCCTATGACTGACTACATAAATGATCTAGGCCGTTCTAACCACTTCAAGTACGAAGAAAGTATTTTGGCAGGATATGCCTCTATCGCCTACGAAAAGGCAGGATGGAGCGTAAAAGGAGGTCTTAGAGCCGAACAAACATGGGGACGAGGAAATCAGGTTACTATCGGAACGATTAACAAGCGCAATAGCCTCGACTTTTTCCCTACATTCTATGTAATGAGAACCATTAACGAGAAGAATTCGCTTAGCTTTAGCTACAACCGACGTATCGATCGTCCAAGCTACAGCAAAATGAATCCGTTTGTATCGCGTATTGACGAATATACCTACCAAGAGGGTAATCCAAACCTTCGCGCTCAGTATACCGACAACATTGAAATCAACCACTCATGGGCAAATAGAATATTTACAAGCATTAGCTACTCGCATACCAAGGATGTGCAAATGCAGGTTCTCGAAGAGGTTGATATTGTGAAGCCAGCCAACGGAGGAACCTCTGAAAATGTGAAGGCAAGTAAGATAGTTGAGCGAAATATTAAGGATTTGAATGGATTTACATGCAATGTTAGCGCAAACTTTCAACCTTTTAAGTGGTACAGAACCAACACCAATTTAACTGGAATGTACAACAGCTACAATAGGGGCGAAGGAAAATCGGGAAATAGCAAGCTTATGTACATGATATACTCGAGCAACAGCTTTATACTTCCCAAATCGTATGTTTTTGAGGTGATGCTTAGATACAATAGTCCGATGGCCTACGGTATGATTGACCTGAAATCGCAAAGTTCTGTAAATATTGGGATACAAAAGAAGCTGCTTGCAGGTAAGATAACGCTAAAAGCTTCGGCCGACGATATCTTTAAGACAATGAACAGCCGTGCACGTGCAAATTACGATGGCATGAATCTGTACACCAAAAGCGAATGGACTAGCCAACGTATTAATCTATCCGTAGTTTACCGATTTGGTAGCAAGGATGTAAAGCAGGCTCGCCAACGATCAACAAGCTCGGAGGAAGAGCAAAATAGAACCGGAAAGTAGTTTTTCATAGTTTACTGTTATGGAGGGCGGATTCAGATAGAGAGCTGAATTCGCCCTCTTTTTTGTATGCTTCTCTTATTAGACTAAAATGGAATAACGGTGATGCCATCCGCGAAAAATTATCCTTAAAATCGGGAGAGCCTCAAACAAAAGCATCTTTCTGGTGTTTTGGCAGGAGTTTCAATCCTAAAACGAACCATTTTGTACAGGTTTCAGTCAAAATTAGATTTAGACACCGAAGAGCGTAGGCTTCATTGTGATGCGTATAATCTGCTTTTAAAGGAATATCTGCAGGTTTTGCAGTCGGTTGTAGATCGTGAAAATGATTCGCAGGTTATTCGTCATCGCCAAAGAGGGAAGATGGTGGCTCGCGAGCGCATTTCGACCTTACTAGATGCCGATTCCTCATTTCTGGAGCTTTCTCCTCTTGCATCATATAACCAGTACGACAACCAATTTCCTTCGGCAGGAATTGTAACCGGCATCGGATACATTCATAAGCGGCTGGTGATGGTGATTGCCAACGATGCAACCGTTAAGGGGGGAACGTACATTAAGGAAACTATAAAAAAGCATTTACGAGCACAGGAGATTGCGCTTCAAAATGCTCTTCCATGCATATACTTAGTTGATAGCGGTGGTATATTTCTACCCGAGCAGGATAAGGTCTTTGCCGATAAGGATCATTTTGGCCGTTTTTTCTACAATCAGGCTCGCATGTCAGCACAAGGAATTCCTCAAATCAGCGTGGTGATGGGATCGTGCACCGCTGGTGGCGCGTATGTGCCCGCAATGAGCGATGAGGTCATTATCGTGCGCAATCAGGGAACCATTTTTGTGGGAGGGCCGCCACTTGTAAAGGCTGCAACTGGCGAAGAGGTTACTCCCGAGGAGCTCGGAGGGGCGGTGGTTCATACTTCTATCTCGGGCGTGGCAGATCATATTGCTGAGGACGATAACCACGCGCTTCAAATCTGTAGAAATATTGTTGAGACGTTTGCTTCCGCAGATATGCAGCCTAGTGATAGGGCTACACCTGTTGAACCCTTTTTCGATCAACGCGAGCTGCTAAGTATTGCTCCAATAGATCTTCGCAAGCTGGTAGATCCGAGAGAAATTATAGCACGAATTGTAGATGGGAGCGAATTTCATGAGTTTAAGGAGGACTATGGAAAGACGCTGGTGGTTGGGTTTGCTCGTATTAACGGCTATAAGGTGGGAATACTGGCCAACTATGGGGTATTCTTTTCGGAGAGCGCCCTTAAAGGAGCTCATTTTGTGGAGCTGTGCGCATCCCGAAATATTCCGCTGATTTTTCTCCAAAATATAACTGGCTTTATCGTCGGTAAGCAGTATGAACATGCCGGAATTGCGCGAGATGGTGCCAAGTTGATTAATGCGGTAGCTACTGCCAATGTTCCTAAGCTGACAGTTATAATCGGGGGGTCCTACGGCGCAGGAAACTATGCGATGGCGGGTCGTGCCTACGAACCAAACCTTTTGTTTACCTGGCCAAATGCTCGCATTTCGGTGATGGGAGGTGAGCAAGCTGCCAATGTGCTGCTAACCGTAAAGGAGCAGCAGCTGGTAAAGTCCGGTAAAACCTTGACAGATGCAGAAATTAAAAAGGTGAAGGACGAAATCTACGAAAAGTACGAGCACGAGGGTTCCCCATTATATAGTACCTCACGCTTATGGGACGATGGGATTATTAGCCCTACGGATACGCGTAAGGTTTTGAGCATTGGGCTTGAGATGGCGTATAACCGCCGATTTGAAGCAACCAAATTTGGAATATTTAGAATGTAAGCTATGGAACAAGGGAAGTACCTATATATAAAGGTAGATGTTGATGAAGACACTACTACCATTCTATTTCGAAGGCCAGATGTTCGAAATGCCTTTAATTCTAAAATGATAAAAGAGATTACCTCTGCAGTTAAATTGGCAGATAGCCTTTTTCTTGTATTCCGAGGAGAAGGTAATGTCTTTTCAGCAGGAGCAGATGTAGACTATATGCGAAAAATTGCCCGAATGGGGTATGATGATAACCTAAAAGATGCCAAAATTTTGGCAAAGCTCTTTGAGGAGATCGCTAACTCCTCATGTATTACTATTTCGATGATACAAGGAGCGTCTATGGGTGGTGGAAATGGAATTGTTGCTGCATCCGATTTCTCGATAGCGCTAAGAAATACGCTATTCTCCTTCAGCGAAGTTAAGCTGGGGCTTGTACCGGCAACCATCTCTCCGTACGTACTTCAAAAGGTAGGAAGAGGTAAAGCGCTAGAACTATTTCTAACAGGTCGTCAATTTGATGCAGCAGAAGCGCACTCCATTGGGCTTGTTACAAAGGTAGCCGATCATAATAGTTTTGAGAATGATCTTATAACGCTAAAGGAGAAACTTCGTCAGAATTCGCCAGCAGCAATGCGTAGCGTAAAAAGGTTGCTGAGGAGCTTGGCAAGCAGCACTGAGGATATTTTAGAGATAACATCTTCTTTCATTGCTGATGCTCGCTCATCAATGGATGGACAGGAAGGCTTAGCTGCCTTTCTTGAAAAGCGAAGCCCTAGCTGGTTTAATGCAGAATCAAACGATAAAGGATGGTAATAAAAAAGTTGCTTATTGCCAATCGTGGCGAAATTGCGCTAAGGATTATAGCAACCGCTAAACGAATGGGGATTCGTACGGTTGCAATTTACCATGCGGCAGATAATGCTTTACCTTTCGTCAATGCCGCAGATGAGGCTTTAAATTTAGGTGAAGGTGCCCTATCAGATACCTACCTAAACGGTCCAGCAATTGTTCAGCTAGCAAAAACAGCAGGTGCAGATGCCATACACCCAGGATATGGTTTCTTGTCTGAAAATGCGGAGTTTGCCCATTTGTGCCGACAAAGCGGAATTACTTTTGTTGGTCCTTCTCCTGAAGTCATTGCGGTAATGGGAGATAAGACTACATCCCGTTGCTATGCACAATCTCTAGGACTTCCTGTCGTGCAAGGTTATGAAGGAAATCCTTCCGAAATATTGGCGCAGGTTCAGAATGACGATTTTCCGTTACTTGTTAAACCATCATTAGGAGGTGGGGGAAAAGGAATGAAGGTGGCTAGGAATTTTGATGAGCTAAGAGATGCTCTCCAAACCGCCTCGCGAGAATCTTTACGCTATTTCAATTCTGATTCAGTTTTTGTAGAGCATCTAGTCTTATTTCCACGTCATATTGAGGTGCAGATTATTGCTGATGGAGCAGGAAATGTCCTCCATCTGTTTGATAGGGAATGCACTTTGCAACGCCGATTTCAAAAAGTGGTAGAGGAGGCTCCCTCTCCCAGCTTAAATGAAAATCAGCGACGTGAAGCTTATGATATGTCCATTCGTTTAGCCAAAGAGTGTGGTTACATTAACGCAGGGACTGTTGAGTTTTTGTTGGATAGCAAGGGGAAACTCTACTTCTTAGAAATGAATACCCGTATACAGGTGGAGCATCCTGTTACGGAGGCAATCGTTGGGATTGACATTGTGGAGTTGCAGCTGTTGGTTGCCATGGGGAAGGAGCTGCCTTTAAAGCAATCTAATATAAAGGTAAACGGAGCGGCAATTGAGCTGCGATTAATTGCTGAAGATGCCGAGAAAGGTTTTTTGCCCTCGGTTGGACGGATTGCGCAGCTGAGCATCCCCTCTTCTGCTCGTTTTGATAGATGCTACCAGAATGGAAATGAAATAACGCCCCACTTCGATTCCTTAATTGGTAAGATTATAGTTCATGGGGCTACTCGCAAAGATGCCATGGAAAAGAGTTTGCGCGCTCTTGAACAGTCTGCTGTTCATGGAGTAAAAACAAATCTTTCTTTTTTACGGCAGCTGCTGCTATCTAAGCCATTTATAGAGAATCGCATATATGTTGATTTCATAGATCGCTCATTAGCAGATATGGTTGCAGGTATCAAGGATTTTAAACATTCTGTTCCTGATCATCTTCTTGTGGCGGCTTTTCTAAGTATTCGCCAATCTAGCTGGCAGCTTTTTTATCAAAATACGCTTTGTGTTGATGATCGTTTGATTCGCTTTTATGCGCATTCCACAATGGAGGAGTATCAAATTGCAATAGGCAACACTGCTAAGAATGCGCGTGTAAAAAAAGGTAAGAATAAGCTTGCTGTTTCTATTGATGGAGCAGAGCATATGCTATTTTTCTCGGAAGAGAACGATGGCATTACCTTAACTTATAAGGGTATTGATTTCGGTATAAAAACTAGGAAACTAAACGAAAGTGCCTATAGTCCAAATAAAATGCTTTCCGGTTACGAGAAGACAATAACCTCGCCTTTGAATGGTAAAATAGTGGAAGTAAAGGTTGAAAAAGGACAGAAAGTTCGTAAAGGAACGCTGCTTCTTGTTGTTGAGTCGATGAAAATGGAGAATAGCATTTTTGCACCTGCAGATGCAACAATTGCGGAGGTTTTAGTCAAGGTTTCTCAGCAGGTTCAGGGAGGTTCAACACTTCTCAATCTAGAGTAAAAAAAAGTCGGTTACATTCGATTATTTGGTTGGAAATAGAAACGTAATATAAGTATGAAGGAGTATCTTAAAGAGCATCATTGCAGTATTAAGCAGCTTGTAAAGAAATTTGCAGAGACGGAGGTTCGTCCCTTGGCTAAAGAAATAGATAGGCAAGAAGAGTTCTCTACCCATCTAACCAAACGAATGGGAGAGTTAGGGCTGTTTGGCATTGCCATCCCTGAACAGTATGGAGGCAAAGGACTCGATTATATGAGCTTTATTGTAGCCGTAGAAGAGCTTGCAAAGGTCGATGGCTCACAGGCTTCAACGTTGGCAGCACACAATGCCCTCGGTATTATGCCTATATATAAGTATGGGACTGAAGCTCAAAAAATGAAGTATTTACCCCAGCTTTGCACCGGCAACCATACATGGGCATTTGGATTAACGGAGCGTAATGCCGGAAGCGATAGCCGTGCTACAGAGTCTAAAGCTGTATTGAAGGATGGGAAATGGCATATTAATGGAGCGAAAACGTTCATTTCTAATGCCGCATCTTCCGTCTCATTGGGTGTTTCTGCTCAGGTTATTACCAACGAAAGTAACGGTGTTAAAGAGCTATCTGTAATTCTTATCGAAAAAGGAACAGCAGGGTATACAACTGAGCCAATTAAAGGGAAGATGATGTGGCGAGGATCGGACACCGGTTCTTTAACTTTTGATAATGTAGCTGTTCCACAAGAGAATCTGTTAGGAGAGCTAGGTAAAGGTGCTAAAATAATGTTGGAAACGCTCGATGCAGGTCGACTTTCGATTGCTGCAATGGGGGTTGGCTTGGCTCAAGGTGCGTATGAAATGGCTCTCGAATACGCCAATAAGCGCATTCAATTTGGTAAGCCAATAGCCAAATTTCAGGCAATTTCATTTAAGTTGGCAGAGATGGCCACAAAGATAGAGGCTGCCCGTTCTTTGCTTTATCATGCCGTTTGGTTGAAAGATAATAACGAACCGTATGGAAAAGAAGCGGCAATGGCTAAGCTTTTTTGTTCAGAAATAGCTCGCGAAGTAGCCAATGAAGCTGTTCAAATTCATGGCGCTTGGGGACTAGTTGACGCCTATGACGTAGAACGCTTTTATAGAGATCAACGTCTTCTTGAAATAGGAGAGGGAACCTCTGAAATTTTAAAACTGGTTATTTCCAGATCGATATTGTAGAGATAAAAGGTGGGCGAATAGCCGCATTGGTGACTTTATAGAGGTAAATAGCAGGCTTCATTTCGCATATCTTTTCTATCTTGCTGTAAATTTTGTGGAATAATGGAAGAACGAAAAAAGGATCATATAGCACTAGCATTTCAATCGCAAACAGCTGCCGAATTCAATGACACTCGATTTAGCTACGAGCCAATGCTTGCAGCTCATCCAGTAGGGATGAATGCTGCAATATCCTTTCTAGGAAAAGAGCTGTTGGCTCCATTTTGGGTTTCTAGTATGACTGGAGGAACTGCACTAGCAAAGAAAATCAATCAAAATCTTGCTAGGGTATGCAACGAGTTTGGGCTTGGAATGGGGCTTGGATCTTGCCGAATTCTTTTAGATAATCCACAGCATTTACCCGATTTTGATGTAAGAGATATACTTGGGAATCACCTGCCTTTATATGCCAATATAGGTATTTGTCAACTTGAAGAGCTCATAGAAAGAAAGGAACTGCATAAAATTTCGGAGGTTGTTGAAAAGCTTCGAGCAGATGGTCTAATAGTTCATATCAATCCTTTTCAGGAGTGGTTTCAACCTGAGGGTGATCGAATTAAGCATCCTCCCGTTGATTCGATTAAATATCTGCTTGCAGAAGTTGATTACCCTATTATCGTGAAGGAGGTTGGACAAGGAATGGGGTATGAAAGCCTTTCTGAATTGTTGCGTTTGCCTCTTGCAGCGGTAGAATTTGCTGCTTTTGGAGGAACCAATTTTTCTAAGATGGAAATGCTCCGATCAAATACGCCAGAAAATGAGGTGCTGGCAGGATTAACAATGGTGGGCCACACTGCTGCTGAGATGGTTGAGATGGTTAACGATATTGCAATAAATGGACATATTGCTTGCAATCAGCTTATTATTTCTGGTGGTATTACTAACTTCTTGGATGGATACTATTTATTACAGAAATCTAATGTTCCGGCAGTAGTTGGGATGGCTTCGGCTTTCCTGAAATATGCAGATGACTACGAGCTGCTTAAGCGATTCGTCATTGCTCAGATTCGTGGCTATAGAATGGCCCAAACCTATCTAAAAATTAAGGAATAAATCAATGCCTGTTAGAAAAGAGGTGCTAGAAGGATTTTCTAAGCTATCATCGGAGGAGAAGCGCGAGGTTATTTCGGCTTTGTTTGACGATAAAGGGGTAAAAAAGGAATTCTACTCGTACTTGTATAACGATGAAGAGCTAAGGTCTGATTTTTTAGGCTTTAGTGAGAATACCATAAGTAGCTACCATTTACCCTATAATGTACTGCCAAATCTTTTATTAGATGCGGAGCTGCTTCATGTTCCAATGGTTACAGAAGAAAGTTCCGTAGTTGCTGCTGCAGCGGCTGCTGCTAAATTTTGGTTTAGCAATGGCGGTATCAAAACGGTAAGTTTAACCAATATAAAAGTAGGTCAGGTTCATTTTATTTCTGATTTAGAGCAATCCCGTCTATCGGAGCTAATAGCCGACAACTATGCAACTCTGAAGCATTCCGTTGCAGCGTATACTTCGCGAATGGAAAGTCGAGGTGGAGGTATTGTATCTATGCAACTACTCCCAACGGTTAACGAGCAGTATCAGCTTATGGTCGAGTTTAAAACGGCCAATTCAATGGGGGCTAATTTTATAAATACCTGCCTTGAAGAGCTTTCGTTGTCTCTTAAAGCGATAATTGAATCGGCTGGATTTACGTGCGATGTACTAATGTCTATTTTATCTAATTATACACCTAATTGTTGCGTAAAAGTTGCTGCTACAGCTCCGATTGCTGCTTTTGATGGGTTGGTTCGGGGAATGGACGCTAATGTATTTGCTGATCGTTTTAAACGAGCTGTAGATATTGCATCATCAGATATATATAGAGCGACTACTCATAATAAAGGTATAATGAATGGGGTAGATAGCGTTGTTATAGCTACAGGAAACGATTTTCGTGCTACAGAGGCTGCTGCTCATGCATATGCTTCGCGGAGTGGGAAATATGCGAGTTTATCTACCTGTAACCTCAGTGAAGGCTACTTTAACTTCGAGTTGGAACTTCCGTTGGCGTTGGGGGTTGTTGGAGGCTTAACGTCCTTGCATCCACTGGCAAAACGGTCTCTAGAACTTCTAGGAAATCCTAATGCCGAAAGGTTAATGTCGATTGCGGCTGCAGTTGGTATTGCCAGCAACTTTGCTGCGATTAAATCGTTAATAACGGATGGAATCCAGCAGGGGCATATGAAAATGCACCTTAATAACATATTAAAATCATATGGGGCTACGTTTGAAGAGGTCGAAAAAGCAAGGTTATGGTTTGCAAATCGAAAAGTATCTAACGTAGATGTAAAGAAATTTTTGGATGGACAGCGAGAATAGCTATTTTGCTCATGGGAAACTAATGCTTTTAGGAGAATTTTTTGTTCTTCGAGGCGCTAACTGTATTGCGGCTCCGTCTATTTATGGACAATCGCTAAAGGTTGTTTCTGATGACAGAAAGGAGACATTGAAATGGGAGGCTCTAATCGAAAATAAGCAATGGTTTTCAGCAGAGTATGATTTAAAGGAGTTTGAGGTTATATCAGCAAGCAACAACTTTTTGGCTGAAAGTTTTGCTCGATTAGCACGTGTTGTTCGAGAGTTGAATAGCCGTTTTTTGGAGAATGGAGCAGCTGTTACTACCAACTTAAACTTTCCTCAGAGTTGGGGCTTAGGAAGTAGCTCTACCATCATAAAGCTGCTTGCCGATTGGGCTGGTGTAGATCCTTTTGATATTCATTTTGCAACGTCTACCGGTTCTGGATACGACATTGCTAGCGCAATTGCCAATAAGCCCATTGTATATCAGAGTGTAAATGAAGAGCCAAAATTTTATGAAATAGAGCTCCCAGATGTGGTAAAACAGAGCTGTTACTTTATATATTTGGGGAAGAAACAAAACTCACAGAGGTCAGTTAAACTTTTTCTGCAGCGAGGCCAGCAAGATTTGCCCGTTGAAAGGATGAATGAGCTAGCATCAGAATTTATAAATTCGACATCGGTTAAAGGTATTTGCAGCATAATGAGCGAGCATGACAGGTTGCTGTCTCCTATTTTGGACTTGAAACGGGTTAAGGACGTTATGTTTAAGGATTTTGAAGGAGAGGTTAAGTCGTTAGGAGCTTGGGGAGGCGATTTTGTTATGGCTTGTACGGAAAATGATGCTGAATATGTGAGCCGCTATTTCAAAAACAAAGGATTAGATACCGTTTTGACTTATAAAAAATTGCTTCTTTAAAACAGCCAACATGAACTTTTACTTAAACACTCTAAGCTTTTTGCCAATCAATCTTGCGGAACCATTTACCGTAAGTTGGACGGCTCCATCTAATATTGCGTTTGTTAAGTATTGGGGCAAACATGGGAAACAGCTCCCTTGTAATGCATCCCTCAGCTTTAGCCTTCGGGAATCTAGAACAACAACTAAGATTGTGTTTACTCCTGCCAAGGAACTAAAAGTATCACTCGACTTTGAAGGAGCCGAAAATGAAAAGTTTAGGGAACGATTGGAGAAATTCTTTAAAGGGTTGGGAGAGGTTACCCATTTTTTTAAAAGCATAGATATCTGCATTAGCAGCTCTAATACATTTCCTCATTCTGCGGGAATTGCATCATCGGCTTCGTCGTTGGCATCCATTGCGCTCTGCGTGTCGAGCCTTATTTACCATGTGACACAAAAGGATGTTGATGATGGTTTCTATAAGCTTGCCTCGTATTTTGCTCGTTTAGGTTCAGGAAGTGCTGCGCGCTCGGTGTTTGGTGGGTATAGCGTATGGGGACATACCAATATTCTGGCATCAAACGATGAATTTGCCGTGCCATTTAAGTCGTATGATCCTATTTTTCATGATATCCAGGATGCGATTCTTCTGATTTCCGAATCTGAGAAACGTATTGGTAGCTCTATTGGCCATAACCTAATGTCGAAAAATCCGTTTGCCGATATTAGGTATGCAAATGCACAGAAAAATCTGAACAAGCTTGCTGATACCATGAAAACGGGAAACCTTAAGCAGTTTTTTGAGGTTATTGAGCAGGAGGCCTTGGAGCTACATGCTATGATGATGGTTTCAAATCCACCATACTTGCTATTAGAGCCAAACTCCATTTTGATTATTAATAAGATTAAGGAATTTAGAGAAAATACTGGTTTAAATTTGGGATTTACGATAGATGCAGGTCCCAATATTCACCTTCTATATTTTGAGAAAGACAAGGAAGAGGTACTTCCTTTTATTGAGTCACTTCGTCAATACTGCGAAAGGGGTAGAATTATTTTTGATGGATTGGGTAATGGACCCGTTATCAATCACATGACAACATAATGAGAGACGGGAGGAGATTTAGCTCAAAGCTGTTACTATTTGGCGAGTATGGCATAATATTAGGATCAAAAGCTCTTTGTTTACCTTTTTCAAACTATTCTGGAGTTTTGAGGTTAAGTAACGGCTTAGATAATGAATATGCCATATCTTCTAACCTTAGTATTCGTAGACTATTTGAATACATACGGAAGGATAGTACTCTTACACCTCTTTTCGACATACCTGCACTTGAAAGAGATCTTAATAGGGGCCTTTTTTTTGACTCTTCAATACCTGAAGGATATGGAATAGGCAGCTCAGGTGCTCTTTGTGCTGCACTTTACGATCGCTATTGTATTGTAAAAGAAGAAGATATTTTTCAGTTAAAAAGCCATCTTGGACGATTAGAAGCTCTATTTCATGGTAAAAGTTCGGGTATTGATCCGCTTGTATCTTATCTTGATACCTCTCTAATTGTAGACGATAATAATCAGGTACGTTCGGCTAATTTAAATTTCAGCTTGCAAGCAGTTAAGTTTTTTTTGGTTGATACTGGTATAAAAAGAAGTTCAAACAATTTAATATCCAATTTTATTGGATACATGCAATCTGCAGAGAATGTTGAATCAAAGCAGAGCCTGATTGACCTTACTAACAAATGCGTTGATAATATTGCATCTGGGGTTGATGTTAGAGATACGCTAACACTTCTTTCTGATTTTCAGTTAAGATGTATGCATTCTTTAATTCCTCCACATTTGCATCAGCTATGGAAAGAGGGGATAACATCGGGTAGCTATTGCCTAAAAATTTGTGGTGCTGGCGGAGGAGGCTTTCTGGTCGGTATCACAAGCAAACCTGACTATGTTCGTGATACGTTTGCAGAAAGTAACCTCAATACGTTATTTTTCAAGATGTAACTTTTGAATGCAAATTTACACTTCTACTATTTCCTTCTAATGGATTTCACTTTTAAGTAGAGTATTGTAAGTGATGGGATTAGTGTAATGAAATTGGCAAGAATAAGTGGAATGTCTTGTTTTATAACTCCATAAATAAACCACATAAAGACTCCAAAGCAAAGGATTGAGTACATTGTTAGAGAAATACTCGAAACATTTTTTGTCTTAATAGCCATTATTGCTTGAGGAAAAAATGCGAAGGTTGTGCAAAATGCAGCTATATAGCCAATGTATTCCATTTTTTGTTTCGAATATAGGTGTTTTATGCATTACAATTTGTCTGTTTGTAGTTTTTAAGGATGTGGATTTCTTTCGGATGATGCTTATATCGTTAGGTCTAGGTATTCTTTTATTTGTGCCGTATAATCAATGAAGGCAAACAGTGTCAAAATTCTATGGCTTTTCATCAAAAACGATATAGCATATGTCTGCATGGATAAAAATGGGGCAATTACTGAGAATAGGAATCTAAAATAGTTTGAATTAAAAGTCATCGAGCACAATAAATATTGCTTCAACTCAGTTAATATAGGTGCTCATCTGAAAAGTTTTTCATTGAGCTGTTACTGGTTGGTGGCTAATTCTTTATAGTATAAAATGGAGTAATACTTAAAAAAAAGGATTCATTTTTTCATTTTGTAACATAGAATTGACCATCAATAGAAATAATAGAGTATTTTCGCTAAAAAATTTAATTAACGCAATTATGAAGTTTAGAGTTGTAATTCTATCGACTGTTGTTGCAGCATTTTTGCTTTCTTCATGTGGTAAGGGAGGCGGAAAATTTGCTAACTTAAACGATTCTGCTAGCTACGCTTTTGGTTTAAGCATTGGACGTAACCTAGAAACCTACCATGCAAAGAATATTGATTACAAAATTCTTGCACAAGCTGTTGAAGACGTATTAAGTGGCGACACTTCAAAGGTAAAAATGAATGATCAAGTGGCTATGACCATCATTCAGAGCTACTTTACCAAGCTTCAAAAAGAAACTGCAGATAACAACTTGAAAGAAGGTAAAGAATTCTTAGAAAAGAATAAAAAGGAATCTGGGGTTGTAACTACACCAGAAGGTCTACAATATAAGATTGAATCTGCTGGTGACGCTGCTGTAAAGGCAACACCTTCGGATACCGTTGTTGTAAACTATACAGGAAAGTTCCTTGATGGTAAGGAGTTTGACTCATCTAAGAAAAACGGCATGCCTGCTCGTTTTGTTCTTGGTGGTGTGATTCCTGGATGGACTCAAGGTCTTCAGCTAATTGGTAAGGGTGGTAAGATTAAACTTTTCATACCTGCTAACCTTGCTTATGGCGAAAGAGGTGCTGGTGGTGTTATTCCAGCAAACGCTACTCTTATTTTTGAAGTAGAACTTCTTGACGTTATTAAGGGTAAAGCGGCTCCTGCTACAAAGTAATTCTTAAAAATGTTATAAAGGTGGCTGTCTTCATGAAAATGTCGACAGCCATTTTATTTTTGCTCCCGCCAAATTTTGATTAAGTAAAAAGTTGTAAAATGACTAAAGTTGTATTTATACTAGGGGCTGCTGCTGCATTTGCTTGCATAGCAGTGAGTGCGCCTGCACAAAAGTTGAAGAAGAGCGCAGCTACTGCTCAGCCTGCTAAGGTAGTTTTAAAAAACCACCAGGATTCGGTTAACTATGCGATAGGGATGTCGATGGGTAGAACTCTTTTGCAATTCAAGATTAAGCATGTAGATGAGGTGTTGGTTGGAAAAGGAATTGGCAATATGCTCAGCGAAAAAGAGTCTAATATGCTGATGACAGAGGGTAAAGCGATGGAGCTTGTTCAAAATTATTTTATGGAAATGAGAAATAATGAAGGAGCAGCCGCTTTAAAAGAAGGAAATGCATTTCTTGAAAATAATAGAACAAAGCCTGGCGTAGTTGTTTTACCTAGTGGACTACAATATAAAATTGTTGCAGCAGGTGATATCAATGCAAAACCAACATCTCAAGATACTGTTGTGGTGCATTACAGAGGAACATTAATCGATGGAAAAGAGTTTGATTCTTCCTATAAACGTAAGCAACCTCTAACATTCCCTCTTAATCAGGTTATCAAAGGATGGACCGAAGGCGTGCAGCTTATAGGCAAAGGAGGACGAATTATCCTTTATATTCCATCTAACTTGGCCTATGGAGAAAGAGGTGCAGGTAAGGATATTCCAGGAAATGCTGCTTTAATATTTGAAATAGAGCTGATTGATATCAATCCTCATAGTTAACAATACGGTAACTGTTTTAAAATTTACGCAAAGGCTATCCCATTTTTAAGATGGTTGTAGCCTTTTTTATCTCTAATTCCACCTTATTGTTTACCTTTGTAGCCAAATATAAAACGTTGTACAATGAGAACAGCAGCAATTCATACTGAAAAAGGAGTAATGAAGGTTAACTTCTTCGAAGAAGATGCTCCAAACACTGTTGAGAACTTTTGTAAGCTAGCAAAGTCTGGCTTTTACGATGGTTTGACTTTTCACCGTGTAATTCCAAATTTTGTAATTCAAGGTGGATGTCCTATTGGTACTGGTGTTGGTGGTCCTGGTTATTCTATTAAGTGCGAAACAAGTGGTAACAACCAATATCACGATAGGGGTGTTCTTTCAATGGCTCATGCTGGTAAGGATACCGGAGGTTCTCAGTTCTTTATTTGCCATGGTCGTCAAAATACGCAGCACTTAGACCGCCGACATACTGTTTTTGGCAAGGTATATGAAGGCTTAGAGGTGATTGACGATATTCGTCAGGGAGATAAGATTACTAAGATTGAAATTTTTGAAGAATAGTACTAATGGCGTTAGAAATTTCTGGACGATTACTAAAGTTGTTGCCCGAGCAACGTGGCAATGGAAAGAATGGAGAATGGGTAAAGCAAGATTTTGTTATCGAAACTACCGAACAGTATCCTAAAAAAGTTTGCCTATCTGCATGGGGCGATAAGGTTGCCGATTTGCACCGAGTTAATGTTGGCGATATGCTAACCGTTAGCTTCAATGTTGAATCGAGAGAGTACAACGAAAGGTGGTACACGGATATCAGAGCTTGGCGTATTAGCGCAAATTCTGGAGGTGCGCCAGCAGGTATGCCTCCAATGCCTGGCGAAATTCCTCCGCCAGCAGATTCAATGGAAGGTAACGAAGATCTCCCATTCTAAATAAACTTATACTGAAGCCCTTGCCAACTAGCATAGGGCTTTTTTATTTTATATCGATGAATTTGAACTGGCGTTCCCGTGTCTATAAAACAATTGCTTCCATTTGCTGTTTGAGCTTCAAAAGACGTTATCTATGAAAAAAATATTGGCTATTTGCCTTTTGTTTGTTGCAATTAGTTCCTTGGGACAAAATAATGCAATTGTCAAGGGACGTATATATAACATAAAAAATGGGGAACCGATTCCTTTTGCAACAGTTGGTGTCTGGGGAACCAAGCAAGGTACAACTGCGGATGAAAAGGGGCGTTATGAGCTTAAAGGAATAAAATCAGGTTATACTCAACTTTATGTTTCAGCAGTTGGTTTTAAGCCTGTTATTTCTGGCGAAGTTTTAGCAACTAACGCTAAAGGAGCTGTTTTAGATGTGCCAATGGAGGAAACTGCTGTAAATATTGGTGAGGTTACAGTAAGGGCTAATAGCTTTAGAAAAAGTATTGAAAGCCCTCTTAGCCTATCAAGAATTGGGATAGAGGAAATAGAAAAAAATCCAGGGGGAAATAGGGATATTTCAAAGGTAATTCAGTCTTTTCCGGGGGTCTCCTCCGCTGCCGCATTTCGAAATGACCTAATTGTACGTGGTGGTGGACCTAGCGAGAATAAGTTTTATTTGGATGGAGTCGAAGTTCCTACCATTAATCACTTTTCGACTCAAGGTGCTTCTGGAGGGCCTGTTGGGGTTATTAACGTTGATTTTATTCGTGAAGTAAATTTCTATTCAGGAGCATTCCCTGCAGCTACTAGCGATGCCCTTAGCTCTGTTCTTGATTTTAGAATGATTGATGGTAATAAGGATAAGCTTAAGTTTAGAGCAACTGTTGGGGCTTCAGATTTGGGGTTAACCGTTGATGGCCCTCTTTCTCAGAAAACCACTTTCATAGCATCTGTTCGTCGAAGCTACCTTCAGCTACTATTTAAAACTCTAAAATTGCCCTTTCTGCCAACCTACAATGATGTCCAGTTTAAGTTGAAATCAAAAATTGATGATAAAAACGAAATTCTATTTATAGGTTTAGGAGCATATGATGTGAATAGGCTTAATACTCGCCTTAAAAAGCCCAATGATGAGCAGCAATTTATACTAAATAGTCTTCCCGAAAATGATCAATGGAATTACACTTTGGGAACGGTATTTAAGCATTATCGCACTAAAGGAGTTGACACATGGGTGCTAAGTAGGTCTCAGTTTTATAATAAAGCCTATAAATACCCGAATAATAATGAAGCAGCCCCCAAAATACTAGATTACTCTTCAACAGAAATAAAAAATAAGCTGCGTTATGAGCATACCAATATTCTTTCAGGTTTTAAAATAGGTTGGGGAGCGAATGTAGGTTTAGAAGAATACCAAAATTCGACCTTTCAGCTTGGTTATAAAAGTGGTGCACCTTCTGTTACCGATTTTCATAGCTACTTCAATCTATGCAGCTATGGTGCATTCTTTAATATTTCGAGAAATTATTTAGATGAAAAGCTTGCTCTTTCTTTAGGAGTAAGAGCTGATGGGAATAGCTACTCGTCTTCTATGAGCAATCCATTAGAGCAAATTTCACCTCGTTTTTCGTTGAGTTATAATATTTTCAATGGACTATTTGTTAATTTTAATGCAGGTAGATACTACCAAATGCCTCCTTTGACATCTCTTGGGTATGAAGATGGCAATGGATATTTAATTAACAAGGAAAATGGCTTAAAATACATACAGTCTGATCACATTGTGGCAGGGTTAGAATATCGGCCTACTGAAAAGGATAAGTTAACCCTAGAGGGATTTTACAAGGTGTACAAGAACTATCTATTTTCGGTAGTTGACTCCGTTTCAATTGCGAGCAAAGGAGGTGATTACGGTGTTTTTGGAAACGAAGAGCTACTTTCTACAGCGCAGGGGCACTCATATGGCATTGAACTCATGTATCGCACGAAAGATTTTTACGGATTCAACTTAGTTGGCGCTTATACCCTATTTTGGAGTAGGACTAAGAATTTTAGTCTAAAAAGTGGAAGCAAGAGTTGGATCCCAACATCATGGGATAACCGAAATATTATAACGATAACTGGATCTCGCAAGTTCGGCAAAAATTGGGAAGCGGGGGTAAAATGGAGATACCTTGGAGGTAGCCCATATACCCCATACGATTTAAATAAGTCGAGTATAAAAGAGGCATACGATGCAATTGGAGGTTTGTATTACGACTACTCTCAATTTAATGAGGCTAGGTTATCTTCCTATCAGCAGCTCGATTTGAGGATTGATAAAACATACTATTTGAAAAAATGGTCAATGAATTTCTATGTAGACATCCAGAATGTGCTGAACTTTAAGGTTAAGCGTGCCAATATTTATATCCCAGAACTTGGAGCCGATGGAAAGCCAGTAGTAATACCAGGTACTCCGGATAGGTATAAGTTGAAAGAAATTAAAACAGATGGATCGGGCACTATTCTTCCAACAATTGGTGTAATTTTAGATTTCTAAAATGGTGCGTTATGAGAGTTACAATATTGGGAGGGACGGGCTTTATTGGCTCGAACTTGGCCCATAAATTGGCATTGGAGGGATACGATGTTGAAGTACTAACCCGTAATCCTCATATTTGCTCAATAACCTTTAATCATCCAAAGATATTTTGCTCCCCTTGGAATGGATTTTCAGATGCTGATTTAACTCCATTTGTAGAGGGAGCCGACGTGGTTGTCAATTTGATAGGAGAGGGAATTGCTACTAAAAGATGGACATCTGCCCGTAAGCGCGAAATATTGCAATCTAGAGTCATTGCTACAACAGCGTTGGCCAATGCAATTAGTATGGCTTACAGGAAACCCAAAATTGTTATCCAAGGATCTGCAGTTGGCTTTTATGGCTATGAATATTTAGGTGCTGATCCAGCAGACGAGTTTTCAGAAAAGGGAAATGGGTTTCTTGCTGATGTATGTCAAAAATGGGAAGATTCTATACTCCCGATTGAAGGTTTGGTTGAGCGGCTAGTAATTGTCCGAACAGGCGTTGTTTTGGGGCATGGCGGTTTTTTGACAAGATTGATGCAGCCGTTTAAATTCGGAATCGGTGGTAAAATAGGAGATGGTTTGCAACCTTTTCCGTGGATTCATCGAGACGATGTGGCCTACTCAATTATTTGGATAATAAAAAATAGCACGGCACGAGGAGTTTTTAACTTGGTTTCGCCTGAATACGCCTGCTACTTAGATTTTGTAAAAGCATTTGGGAAAGCCCTTAATAGGCCTACGGTGTTTTGCACTCCAACTTTTGCATTAAAATCCCTTTTTGGTGAAGAAATGGTAAATGAGATATTGCTCGGCGGGAGAGAAGTTGTACCTCGTCGGTTAAAAGAGTTTGGATATGTTTTTAAGTATCCGAACCTAGAAGATGCATTGAAATCGATAGTAAAGGGAGATGTGTAATCTCCTTTTTTTATGTTGGCTTGCTTATATTTTGTAGCTAAAAATGAATGTTTTTCTAAATATTCGAATGTTTTTGCGTATGTATTTAAATATTTTGTAACTTTTCCGCATAAAAAATAAAACATTCCAAATGATAACTAGTCAACTTTTAAACCCTAAAAGCATTGTAGTTGTAGGGGGAAGTGATGATATTCAAAAGCCTGGAGGTAAGGTACTAAGAAATCTTTTAGATGGAAGCTTCTCTGGCAATTTATACGTTGTTAATCCTAAGGCCGACAATGTTCAAGGAGTAAGAACTTTTGCTGCTGTAGAGGATTTACCGCAGGTTGATATGGCTATTTTAGCTATAGCTGCCAAGTTTTGCCCAAATGCCGTTCGCGAATTAGCAGAAAAAAAGAATACCAAAGCTTTCATTATTTTGTCTGCTGGATTTCATGAGGAAAGTGAAGAAGGCGCTTTGTTGGAGAATGAAATTGTTGATATCATAAATGCTAATGGAGCTTGCTTAATTGGACCAAATTGCGTTGGCGTTATGAATTCTAACTACCAAGGTGTATTTACCACTCCAATTCCAAAGTTTGATCCACAAGGGATTGATTTTGTCTCTGGATCAGGTGCTACAGCCGTATTTATAATGGAATCTGGGATACCCAATGGTCTAAAATTTTCAAGTGTTTATTCAGTTGGAAATAGCGCTCAAATGGGGGTCGAGGAGATTATCAAATACCTCGATGAAAGCTATGAAGAAGGAGTAAGCTCTAAGGTTAAGCTAATATATATAGAGAGTATCAACAAGCCAGATATGCTACTTAAGCATGCCTCTTCGTTAATTTCGAAGGGCTGTAAAATTGCAGCTATTAAGTCTGGATGCTCAGAGGCTGGTAGCCGCGCTGCATCTTCGCATACTGGTGCACTTGCCAGTCCTGATGTTGCTGTCGATGCGCTTTTCCGTAAGGCTGGTATTGTTCGTTGCTATGGACGCGAGGAGTTAGCGACTGTAGCTGGCATCTTTATGCATCCAGAGTTAAAGGGAAAAAACATAGCGGTGATAACCCACGCTGGTGGACCTGCTGTGATGCTTACAGATGTTCTTTCAAATAACGGATTAAATGTTCCTGCCATTGAAGGACCAAAAGCCGATGAATTGCTTGGGAAACTTTTTGCTGGATCATCAGTTGCCAATCCCATAGACTTTTTGGCTACAGGAACCGCTCAGCAGCTAGGCGACATTATTGACGCATGCGATAATGATTTTGATAATATAGATGCGATGGCCGTTATCTTTGGCAGTCCAGGCCTATTTCCTGTATACGATGTGTATGATGTTCTGGATAAGAAGATGAAGGAATGCAAAAAGCCGATATATCCAATTCTACCCAGTGTTGTCAACGTCGGAGATGAGATCAAGGAATTTTTATCTAAAGGCCGTGTAAATTTCCCTGATGAGGTAGTTTTCGGAGCGGCGTTAGCGAAGGTACACGCTACCCCCAAACCTGCAGAACTTGATGGCAATTCGCTTAATTTGGATGTTAAAGCAATTCGACAAATTGTAGACGAAGCAGAAAATGGCTACCTATCTCCTGAAAAGGTACAGGTGCTCTTGGATGCAGCAGGGGTTGCTAGAGCAAAAGAGATGGTCGTTGATACGGAAGCTGGCTGTATTGCTGCGGTAAAAGAAATAGGTTTCCCAATTGTAATGAAAGTAGTAGGCCCTGTTCATAAGTCGGATGTTGGCGGTGTTGTTCTTAACGTAAATAGCGAAGAGGTTGCCAAAACCGAATTTAACCGTATGATGAAGATTAAAGATACTACAGCTATACTTCTTCAGCCAATGCTTACTGGTACGCAGCTATTTGTGGGAGCAAAACAGGAAGGGGCTTTTGGCCATCTTGTTTTCTGTGGATTAGGAGGAATCTTTATCGAGGTACTTAAGGATGTTACTTCGGGTTTAGCTCCAATTGGTAATACAGAGGCTCTAAGCATGATTCGTAGCCTTAAATCCTATAAGATTATAGAAGGTGCTCGAGGGCAGGAGCCTGTTAACGAGGCATTATACGCTAAAGTTATCGAAAGGGTCTCTGAACTATGCAAAATTGCTCCCGAAATTTTTGAAATGGATATCAATCCGCTTCTGGGTAGCAAAGATAAGGTAGTTGCTGTTGATGCAAGAATTAGAATAGAAAAATAGAAAAGGCGGGGATTTCCCGCTTTTTTTACATATTTCCAAAATAAAAACCTTAAAAACAACTAGTAACTATTAAAAAAATTATTTTTGGGACTACAAACTACGACATATTAAAATGAATATTAACCTTAACCTTAATCGATCAATAAGGCAGAAGATTCAACTCTACATTTTGGGCTCTGTTGTTATTGTTTACTTAATTGTATTTGGATTTATAAGCGTTTCTAATCGTAAAGCGGCATTTGATCAGACTGCCAAATTAATATCTTCTTATTCGGATCGGTATGCTGGTGAAATTGGCTCCAACTTGAACTCCGACATGTCCGCACTTCGGACGCTGGCTAGCACCTCTATTATAAATGAAAATGTGGGGATTCCTGCTTTCATGGATTTGAAAAATGACATGATTAGAAGCACCTTTAAGGCAAACCCAAACGTTTACTCATTTTGGGATAGCTGGGAGTACTCCTACATTAAACCTGGTTGGAGTAAAGACTGTGGAAGGGTTGCTTTTACCATTTGGACAGAAGGAGGACAAACGAAGGAGTCAATTACAGAAAGAAGTTTGGACGGAGACCCCGAGATCTATGCTCACCAAAAAGTACTTAAAAAGGAGAATGCCTTCGAACCGTACATGGACGTTTTTGCAGCAGGCAAAGCCGAGGCGCAAATGATGACAAGCCTTGCAGTGCCGTTACTCCGTAATGGAAAGTTCGTTGGACTAATGGCGGAAGATGTAACTCTTAACCAGTTTCAAAAGCTACTTGAAGGAATAAAGCCACTCCCTGATGCAGAAGCAATGCTGATTTCTCAAAATGGAATTATAGCAGGTTTTCCTAATAAGGAGATGCTAAGCAAAAAGGTAATTGCGCTTTTGGGGAAGGATTGTGATGTTCAGGTTTTGGATAGCATAAAAAATGGTAAGCGATTCTCTTTTATTGCCAACGATTCGCTGGGAGTGGAGCGCTACTTTGCTTTTTCTCCTATCGCAATTGGGCGTGATGGAGACACTTGGTCGCTAGGTATATCAGTTCCCGTTTCAACTATATACCAGCAAACCAATAGAAACTTCATGATTTCCATTTTGGTCGGTCTTTTGGGCTTGGCGCTAATTTGGATTATCAATTTAATACTATCAACAAGCATAACGAACCCAATTAAGCAACTTACCAGCTTGCTACACAGGATGGCCAGGGGAGAGGTATCGCAGAATATGAAGGTTAACGTGCAGACTCATGATGAGCTTGGAGACATGAGTAAGGCTCTTAATCAAACGCTCGATAGCCTTATCCAAAAGGAGCATTTCGCCAATCAAATAGGAAAGGGAGACTTAAACGTAGATTTAACCTTAATGAGCGAAGATGATATCCTAGGGAAATCGTTGCTACGCATGCGTAACGACCTAAAGAAGGCTAAAGATGAGGATGAAATTCGTCAAGTAAATGATGATAGAAGAAGATGGGCTGCCGAAACTATCGCCAAAATAAACGACATCATTCGCTACAACAACCACGATATTGACTTGCTTTGCAAAACACTGGTAAAGGAGGTTGTGTATTCTGTTGATGCTAACCAAGGAGGAATTTTCCTTTTAAATGAGGATAATGAAATAGATGTAAGCTACGATTTAGTTGCCGCCTTTGCCTATAATAGGCATAAGCTAATGAAGCGTAGTTTCAAGCCAGGCGAAGGCCTTATTGGTACCTGTATTGCCGAAAAGGAACCGGTTTACCTAACCGAACTTCCTAACGACTTTGTTGAGATAACCTCTGGCTTAGGTGGTGCTAACCCCAAGAATATTCTCATTGTTCCATTTGTACATGATAGCAAAGTACTAGGAGTACTCGAAATAGCCTCGTTTAAACTTTTTGCCGAGTACGAGCGAGAAGTTATCTTGAAAATTGCCGATAGTTTTGCTTCTGCCATATCGTTTGCCAAAACGGGCTCGATGACTCAAAGATTGCTTGAGCAGTCTAAAATTCAGGCTGAGATGATGGCCGCGCAGGAGGAGGAAATGCGCCAAAATTTGGAGGAATTACGCTCGACCCAAGAGGAGTCGCTGCGTCAGCATACCGAGCAAGAAGGGCTTATTGAGGCTATCAGCAAGTCGGTACTTTGGACAGAGTACGATCTAAATGGTAAAATCGTAAATGTTAGCGATAAGGTAGTGCAAAAGATGGGAATTTCTAAAGATAAGCTACTAGGTTCGGATGCGCTACAGGATTATTTATCCACAGGTAAAGATAAAGATTCGTTTACCCATCTATGGAATAACGTTCGTTTGGGAGCAGCGCAAAGGGTGGTGAGCCATCGTAAGGATGGACTATCTAGCGCTACCGTGATCGATACGTATACACCAATTCGTGTGGATAACGAAACGCGTAAAATCATCAAAGTTTCGTACGACATAACAGAATCTATGAACTAGCTTCTAGAAGTATAAAGTAAAGGCGGCATTTCTTTCGAGATGCCGCCTTTATTTTAGTTCATCTACATAAAAATAAGCAGTATTAGCTGAGCTAACACAACCCGGATAAACATACAAAGCGGATAAACGGTAGCATATGACACAGAAGGAACGTCGCTATCGACAACTGTGTTTGCGTAGTTTAGAGCCATTGGGTTGGCCATGCTTCCGCAAAGCATGCCGCTAACAGTGGCATAATCCATCCTCTTAACTAAAAGGGCAAATGCGCCTACAAGAAGAACGGGAAGTACGGTTAGCGTGAATCCGATGCCTAGCCAAATAAGTCCCTCCGCACGAAAAACGGTTTCGAAGAAATGGGTACCCGCATCTAACCCTAAACAAGCTAAGTAAAGGCTAATTCCAACACCTCGAAGCATTAGGTTAGCACTTTTGGTGGTGTAGGTTACAATATGAAATCTCGGTCCAAATGCCCCCATCAGTATCCCGACCACAATGGGGCCTCCAGCTAATCCTAACTTAATAGGCAGCGATACACCTGGAATATTTATGGGAATAGAGCCGAGCACAAGTCCAAGCACAATGCCAATAAATATGGCTACCAGATTGGGTTCGTGGAGCCTCTTTATACGATTTCCCAACTCGGTTTCTACTGATTGAATAGACTTTTGGTTGCCAACAACGGTAACCTTATCTCCCATCTGTAGGGTTAAATCTGGCGTGGCCAGCAGATCAATACCCGAACGGTGTACGCGGGTAATATTTACTCCAAAGCGGTTGCGTAGCTTTAGCTGCGAGAGTTTCTTTCCATTAATAGCCGAGCGAGTAATCACGATGCGCTGCGAAACTAGCTGTGAATCTATAGAATTCCAGTCAATATCGTTCTTATTCCAGTCATATTCAATCTCTTTTCCAAAAAGAGTGGTGAGCGCTTTCACTTCTTTAGGATCAGTAATTACCAGAATTTTATCGCCTTTGTGGAGTATGGTTTCGGAATTGGGTATAGTCACCTCATCGCCATGCCATACTCGCGATATAACAAACTTTTTGGTGATAATAGAGGCAACCTCTTCGATGCTTTTTTCGTATATGGCAGGGTTCGATATGCTGAAACTCACAATAAAGGTCTCTGTGCTGGTTTCCTCGCTGCCGCTATTATGCTGCTTTAACGAGCCTACTTTTTTTAGAAGAATGAGACCTATGATAACCCCAACAACGCCCAAGGGATAGGTAACGGCACATCCCAATGCTAGGTTCGGTTGTGAGGCTGCCGAGTCTACGGCTAGCTGCTTTAGCGTTTGTTGGGCTGCTCCCAGCGCAGGTGTATTGGTAACTGCCCCGCAAAAAATTCCCGTCATCTCGGGAAGCGAGATGTTGGTCGTAAAGTAGAAGCCCAGCATCATGAGCGTACCTACAAATACTACGGCTAGTGCCAACATGTTCAACTTTATGCCGCCTTTAAAAAACGAGGCAAAAAAGGATGGCCCCACCTGTAATCCTAGCGCATATACAAAGAGGATTAGCCCAAAACTTTCGGCGTAGTTAAGCGTATCAGGATCGATGGATAGCCCTAGATGCCCCCCAAATATGCCAACAAAAAAAACGAAAGTTACCCCTAAAGAAACTCCTAAGACCTTAATTTGCCCCAGTAAAAGGCCCAAGGCGATGATGGTGGATAGAAGTACGACTGCCTGAATTACCGAGTGATTGATGAAGAGATTCTCAAACCATTCCATTTACCTGCTGTATTTGTTTGTTTGCTCAATTTATAGGTTGACGGGTAGCCGCAGGGCTACTTGTCAAATATTTAACAAAAAAAAGAAAAAAAAGAGCACGGGCGACAGGTGGTTTTGATTTCATGTCTTTTATTTGGTTAACAAGTCTGGTATGCTCTTTTTAGCAAGTTATAACTTGATGTTAGCCCCATTTGTTTAAGTGCAATCCATCAAAATAACATTAGAGGATGCGAGCGTTTAAATTCTGTTTAACACCAGTATTGCTACCGATTAACTATCTAAATGATTAACTTCGCACTTCCAATTTAAAAACGAAAAATGAACAATAGGATAACTTCACTTTTTAACATTCAGTACCCCATAATTCAGGGTGGTATGGTATGGTGCAGCGGCTGGCGATTAGCTGTTGCGGTTTCTGAGGCGGGCGGATTAGGTCTTTTGGGAGCTGGATCGATGCATCCCGAAATGCTACGGGAGCACATTCAGAAGGCAAAAGCCAATACTACCAAGCCTTTTGGGGTCAATGTGCCGCTACTTTACCCCGAGATTGAGAAAATCATGAGCATTATCATTGAAGAGGGTGTGAAGATTGTATTTACATCAGCCGGAAATCCTAAAACATGGACAAAAATTTTAAAGGATAAGGGGATTACTGTCGTACACGTGGTCTCAAGTTCCAAATTTGCAAAAAAATGCGAAGATGCGGGTGTTGATGCAGTGGTAGCCGAAGGTTTCGAAGCAGGAGGGCACAATGGACGTGAGGAGACAACGACGCTAACCTTGATTCCTCAGGTGCGCAAGGCTATTTCGCTTCCTCTTATTGCTGCTGGAGGTATTGGATCGGGTAGCGGTATGATGGCAGCGATGGCTCTTGGTGCAGATGGAGTACAGTTGGGTACCGTATTTGCGCTATCTCAGGAGTCATCTGCTCACGAAGCCTTTAAAACGCACTCGACCTCGCTTGAGGAAGGAGATACCATGCTTAGCCTAAAGAAGATTGGGGCTACTCGACTTATAAAAAACGATTTCTATCAAAAGGTTACCGAACTTGAAGATCGTGGAGCTTCGGCTGACGAACTTAAAGCTCTATTGGGGAAGGGACGGGCTAAAAAAGGAATGTTTGAAGGAGACCTAGTAGAGGGGGAACTCGAAATTGGACAGATTGCCTCTTTGGTAAAAGAAATCAAACCTGTTAAGCAAATCGTCGACGAGATTGTTACAGAGTTTGGGCAGGTTAGAGCTGCCATTTCGTCCATTAACTTTTAAGTTTGATGATAGATTTTTCGAAGTATACGCTATCAAATGGGCTGACGGTTATCGCGCATCGCGATGGGTCGTCGCCCATTGCAGCCTTTAACCTGCTGTACAAGGTGGGGGCTCGCAACGAGAATCCGAACCGTACAGGTTTTGCCCACCTTTTTGAGCACCTGATGTTTAGTGGCTCCAAGAATGCACCTTCGTTCGACGATCCGCTACAGATGGCTGGAGGAGAGAATAATGCCTTTACCAACAACGATTATACCAACTACTACGAAACGCTCCCCAAAGAGAATATAGAAACAGCTTTTTGGCTCGAGTCGGATCGTATGTTTGGGTTGAACATCAACGAGCAAAGTCTCAGTGTTCAGAAAAACGTGGTTACAGAGGAGTTCAACCAGCGCTATTTGAACCAGCCTTACGGCGATATTTGGCTACTACTTCGATCTTTGGCGTATCAGGTACATCCGTACCAATGGCCAACCATTGGCAAAGAAATTTCACACATCACCAACGCCACGCTGACAGAAGTTACTGATTTTTACAACAAATTTTATAGCCCCAATAATGCCATACTAAGCGTTGTTGGCGACTTTGACGAGCGCTATATCTTCGAGATGGCCAATAAGTGGTTTGGAGACATCCCTGCACAGTATATGGGTGATGATCTCATTCCACAAGAGCCCATCCAAACTGAGTTAAGGGAGCTGGAGGTAGAGCGCGATGTGCCAACATCGGCTCTCTATAAGGTGTATCATATGTGCGATAGGCTAGACTCTCGCTATTACGCTACTGATATGCTCTCAGATATTCTTTCCAATGGTAAATCGGCTCGTATGTACCGGAGTTTGGTACAGGATCAGCGTCTATTTACCGAGGTTAATGCCTACCTTACTGGTGATGTCGATCCTGGACTATTTGTTTTCTCTGGTAAACTCAGCAAAGGTGTATCCTTTGAGCAGGCTGAAAAGGCTATAGCTACGGAAGTGGACAAATTGCTTTCCGAAAAAATATCGGAATATGAGTTGGAGAAGGTGAAGAATAAATACGAAACATCGATTGTGTTTGGTGAAACCAGCATTCTTAATAAGGGAATGAACTTGGGCTACTATCAAATGCTTGGAGATGCTGCCATGATAAATACCGAAGTTGATAAGTATCGATCTGTAGCTGCCGAGGAGCTGATTGATGTTGCATCCAAACTCCTTGTTGATAGCAACTCTTCAACCTTACGTTACATCGCTAAAAAGTAGATGGTATGCTAAATAGAGCAATTCAGCCTGGTTTTTCGCTACCAAATAGGCTCGAAATTCCTACGCCTCAAAAATATTTTACTTCCGATGGACGAGAAGTCCTTTGGTTAAATATAGGAACGCAGAACATTGTTCGCATTACGCTTCAATTTCCTGCAGGAACGAAGTATCAGTCTAAGAGCCTACAGGCATCATCAACCGTTGGGTTAATGCCAGAAGGAACCAACCGCTTTAGTGCGCAAGAAATCGCGGAAAAACTAGACTTTTACGGATCGCATGTCGATTACAGCATTGATCGCGATCATGCCATGGTGTCTGCCTTTTGTTTGGATAAATACCTCGATGCAACCTTAGAGGTTCTTCAAGAAATTATCCTTTCCCCTACTTACAGCGATCAGGAGTTTGAAACCTACTGCCAAAAGCGCAAAAATTCGCTAAGCATCGAAAAACGGAAGGTAATGTACGTCGCTCGCGAACAGCAGGCTGCCGCTTTGTATGGAAGCGATCATCCGTATGGTTCATTTGCTGAAGAGTCGGATTATGATGCACTTACTGCATCTGATTTAAAAAATTACCATCGAGAACGATTCCTTTCTCAGGGAGCATTGCTGTTCGTTTCTGGGTTGGTTAATGAAGACATTGTGTCTAAAGTTGCTATTGCGTTTGATCCGGTAATTCGTCGTAATAGCTTTGACAGTAATGAACTTGACTTGTCCAATCTTCCCGAGCCTAACACTATTTATATCCCCAAGGATGATGCCGTACAGTCTGCCATAAGGGTTGGGAGAGTGCTTTTCTCTCGTAGCCATCCAGACTACTCGGGCATGCATGTGCTAACAACAGTGTTAGGTGGGTACTTTGGTTCTCGGCTTATGAATAATATAAGGGAAGAGAAGGGATATACCTACGGAATATTCTCATCGCTTGTAGCTCTGCAGGAGAGCGGCTACCTTACCATTTCAACAGAGGTTGGCTGCGCAGTTACCGATGCAACGTTAGCTGAAATAAAGAAGGAGATGGAAATTCTTCGCTCTGAAAAAGTGGATGAAACGGAGCTGTCTCTGGTCGTAAACTATCTGGTGGGAGAGATGCTGCGTATGCTAGACGGGCCCTTTGGAATTGTTGATGCGATACTAGATTTATACCAGTCTGGCCTTCCTATCGATTTTATTGCAGAACATTTCAATCGAGTGAAGAATATTACTTCAGACGAGCTACTTTTGCTTGCTCAGAAGCACCTAAATCCATCCGACTTCACAGAAGTCGTTGTCGGTAAAAAAGGGTAACTATTGAGTACCGATACTCAGGATTTTTTATATATTGAATTATAATTGAGATGCAGATGCATAGGCATCTTTTTGAATAGAGGGTAACATAGATGGCAAAGGCGGACACAACAGGCGATATGTATCGGAAGGAACAGGAAATGGTAAACGAGCGTTTCGAAGAGATGCTCAGTAGTCGAGTGCGCGATATTGCTTCTGAAAATTTAGAGTTAATTCGCAAAGCATTTGCATTTGCCGACGATGCGCACCGAGGGGTTAGGCGTAAGTCGGGAGAACCTTACATTCTACATCCGATAGCAGTTGCCCGCATTGTTGCTCACGAAATTGGACTTGGCGCAAAATCAATTTGTGCAGCTCTACTTCATGATGTTGTGGAAGATACCGAATATACTGTTGATGATATTTCCCATCGCTTTGGCCCCAAAATAGCCTCAATGGTCGATGGGCTGACTAAGATATCCGGTGTTTTTGATCAGAACTCCTCCATTCAGGCTGAGAATTTTCGTAAAATGCTGCTAACCATTACCGATGATATTCGCGTAATAATAATAAAGCTAGCAGATCGCCTTCATAATATGCGCACCCTCGATTCTATGCCTGCGCATAAACAAATGAAGATTGCCAGCGAAACGATCTACCTTTTTGCGCCTCTTGCTCATCGTTTAGGGCTCTACTCAATAAAAACAGAACTTGAGGATTTAAGCCTGAAATATCGCTTCCCCGAAGCGTATAACGGAATTTTGCGGAAAATAGAGGAATCGGAAGCCAATCGGCATCAGTTTATTCAGCTATTTACCCAACCAATAATAGAAAAGCTCCACGAAAGCAATATTGAGTACGATTTAAGTAGCCGTCTGAAATCTATCTACTCCATTTGGAAGAAGATGCAGGTAAAAAAGGTTCCCTTTAAGGAGATTTACGACCTGTTTGCTATTAGAATTGTTTTTGAACCTTCTCCAGGTATTCCAGAAAGAGCGCAATGCTGGCATATCTACTCCATTATTACAGAACTGTACAAACCAAAGCAGGATAGACTCAGAGATTGGGTGAGTAGCCCCAAAGCCAATGGCTACGAAGCACTGCACTGTACCGTAATGGGACCTTTTGGCACTTGGGTAGAAGTGCAAATTCGTTCTCAAAGGATGAATGATATAGCCGAATTAGGATTTGCTGCCCATTGGAAGTATAAGGAAAACGTACAGTCTATTGCTGATCGCGAATCGGAACTAGACAAGTGGATTCGTAGAATTAGAGAGTTGCTTGAAGACCCAAAAAATGATGCCATTGAGTTTCTCGAAGATTTTAAATTGAATCTTTTTGGTGCCGAAATAATAGTTTTTACGCCCAAAGGCGAGGAGAAAGTTATGCCTCAGCATGCTACCGCTCTCGACTTTGCTTTCGAAATCCACTCAGAGATAGGAAATCATGCCATCGGAGCAAAAGTAAACCACAAGTTGGTGCCTTTAAACTACGTGCTTAGTAGTGGAGATCAGGTCGAAATTCTAACGGCAAACAACCAAAAACCGCAAAGTGAATGGCTTAGCTTTGTATCAACCGCAAAGGCAAAAACATACATAAAAAGCGCCTTGAAGGCTGAAGTCAAAAATAGAACAGCCAAAGGGATGGAAATTTTAAATGCAAAGCTTCAGGAAATTGGGCTTACATCAAGTTCACGCATTTTAAACAAACTTCTTCCAGCCTACCAAGTTCATACTAAAGAGGAATTTTACAGTAAAATAGGAGCGGGCATTATAAACCTAAACGATATAAAAAAGATCTTAAAGCAAAATACGCCCAACCGTTTTGTGAGATACTGGAATATTACGTTTGGCGGACTTGTTCGGTTAAATACGCCCTCTGGACCATCCTCTGCTCCTGCTGATGAACATGAAATTCAGGATAAGCCAGCTATAGACAAGAAGAAGCCATTTCTTTTAGAAGAGAGCGTAGTTGATGATACAGCAACTCTTTCCTACGTTAGGGCAGAATGCTGTAAACCAATTCCCGGAGATGATGTAATAGGATATCTAGACGATAAAGATGACGTTGTTATACATAAAAAGGGATGTCCGGAAGCAATAAGGCTTTCGGCACAGCACGGCAACCGCATCATCGATGCAAAATGGTCGGTTCATAAGTTAATGTCTTTTTTGAGTAGGATAGAAATCCGCGGTATTGATCGAATAGGGGTTGTAAGCGATGTTGCAAAGGTGGTTTCGGAGCATTTCAATGTAAATATGCGTCGATTTAGTATCGAAAGCCACGATGGAATTTTTGAAGGCTCCATGGATTTATACGTGCACAATAGAACAGACCTAAACAACTTGATTCTAGGGCTCATGAAAGTTAAAGGTGTTGATACCATTAATAGGGTAGAAAAGGTAGAAGAATAACCTCATTTCAATAAAAAACACCCATTTTAGCCTATAAGTAGGTTTAAAATTTTGATTTTTAATAAATCTAAATAAATTTGTAGCCTATAATATCCGTAAATGTAACAATATGATTTGCGTCGATTCTCGCGAAACTGTAAAAAAGATATTTACCGATTACCTCGAAAAAAGAGGGCATCGCAAAACTCCTGAGCGCTTTGCGATTTTGGATGAAATCTACTCCCGCGAAGGCCATTTTGATGTGGAAACGCTTTATATCCACATGAAAAATAAAAACTATCGGGTAAGCAGGGCTACGCTCTATAACACCATAGAGCTTTTGCTTGAATGTGGCTTGGTTACCAAGCATCAGTTCGGCAAAAACTTGGCTCAATTCGAAAAAGCGTTTGAATGCAGCCAGCACGACCATCTAATTTGCTTGGAATGCGGAGATGTTATCGAATTCTGTGACCCGCGAATTCAGGAAATTCAGGATACTGCTGGACGGCTGATGGACTTCAAAATAGCCTACCATTCGCTTTATTTTTACGGCTTATGCCAAAAATGTAAAAATAAGAAGAGCAACGATCTTGCCTAAGTAATGCCTTACGGCATTTACCATAAAAATTCTTTTCAATTCAAACCATCTAGAAAAGAGGTGCAAACATTGTTTGTTCCTCTTTTTCTGTTTTTTGAAAGATGAAAATTTATAATCATTAACATGGTTGGATTGCGTAAATTTATAACTTTACGAACTGGAAAAATGAACAACTGCAACCCGCATTCCTTTTCGCAATTTGCGTTTGGGTGTGCGGGTTACATCTGAAGTAAAAAATTTAATGCTTTTTCTGATGAAAGTAGATGTGGTTCTAGGTCTTCAGTGGGGAGACGAAGGTAAAGGTAAGGTGGTTGATGTGCTTACACCAAACTATGAGGTGATTGCGCGCTTCCAAGGTGGTCCTAACGCTGGTCACTCTTTGGAATTCAACGATTCTAAATTTGTACTTCACACCATTCCTTCAGGTATCTTCCACGATACAATTAACGTAATTGGTAACGGAGTTGTTATCGATCCCGTTATCCTTTCTGAAGAAATAGAGCAGCTTGAATCGACAGGTGCCGATTTGACCAACAAGCTTGTAATATCTAAAAAGGCGCACCTAATTCTGCCAACTCACCGCATCTTGGATGCAGCATCGGAAGCGGCAAAAGGTAAGGACAAGATAGGATCAACCCTTAAAGGGATTGGACCAACCTACATGGACAAAACAGGGAGAAATGGGTTGCGCATTGGTGATACCATTGCTCCTAGCTACATGCAGAAGTACGATGCCCTAAAACAAAAGCATCTATCGCTACTTAAGCACTACGATTTTCAATTTGACGTTGCTGAGTACGAGCAAAAATGGTTTGCTGCAATTGAAAATTTGAAACGATTCAAATTTATCGATAGCGAACATGTAATTAACCAATACTTAAAAGACGAAAAGACAATCTTGGCTGAAGGAGCTCAAGGTGCTTTACTTGATATAGATTTTGGATCTTACCCCTTTGTAACATCATCAAACACTATTTGTGCTGGTGCATGTACTGGACTAGGGATTGCTCCAACTCGTATTGGCGAAGTTTATGGTATCTTTAAAGCTTACTGTACGCGCGTTGGCAGTGGACCATTCCCAACAGAATTGGAAGACGAGGTTGGTGAGGAAATCCGCAAAATTGGACGAGAATTTGGTGCAACAACAGGAAGACCAAGAAGAACTGGATGGCTCGACCTTGTTGCATTGAAATATGCCGTAATGCTTAATGGGGTTACTGGCTTTATCATGACGAAAGCAGATGTCCTTGATACATTTGATTCAATTAAAGTAGCCGTGCGCTATAAGGTAAGAGGCGAAGAAGTCGACTATACTCCTTATGAAATAGACGAACCAATAGAGCCCGTATATAAAGAATTTAAGGGATGGAAGACTGACATTTCCAACAGTAAATCGTACGACGAACTTCCTGTAGAGTTGAAGGATTATATTAAATTTATAGAGGAAGAAACAGGAGTTCCAATTAAGATTGTTTCTGTGGGACCAGATCGAGAAGCCACCATTGTTAGGTCGTTGTAGAGATCTCTAAAGATTATAAAAAAGGGGACTGAATTGAAATTCAGTC
>NZ_JTLD01000026.1 GCF_000798815.1 Alistipes sp. ZOR0009
CCCCACGGCAGCGCGTTAACGAGTCCTTCATCCCTCTAAAGCTAATACTTACCACAAAGATAGGAGGGGTGTTTTTTTAGAATGAAAGATAAACTAGGAAAAAAGTATCTTTAAAAATGCCTCAACATTGCTCAAACTCCGTCACTCTAAAATAAAAAAGCATAGCCGAATTATGGCTATGCTCTATATTTCCTTTCAAAAGATTATTGTCCGTTTGCGAAATCTAGCATATTGAGGAAACTCAACCGAACTATTTTTTGAATTTTTTCTGGGTCTATCTTATCTGGGGTGTCGGTTGGCTTATGGTAATCGGGATGATTGCCGGCTGCCCATCCCATAAATACCACGCCTCGCTCATAAAAAGGCCCATGATCGCTCCAGTAACCACCCTCCGTTGCCGCATTTGTAAGTAAAAGAATATTCCCTAGCCTTTTATTATTCCTTTCCACGATCTCCTTTATTACAGGTTGCCTATCGAGATAAAAGAAATGAGCACGAACTCTTGCCGTATCATCAACCGCATTACGACCAATCATGTCGTAATTTACATACATCGCTGTTTGGCTTAGCGGTATTATTGGATTCCTCGCATAGAAGGTAGATCCCACTAATCCCTTTTCTTCGGCTGTCCAAAGGGCAAAAATTACGTTTACTTTTGGCTTTATGCCCGACTCTTTCAGCGCCTTTGCCAGCATTATTATACCAGCGGTACCACTTGCATTATCATCGGCACCTGGATATACTACGCCATTCCATGTTCCGTGGTGATCGTAATGAGCTCCTACTATAATACACTTAGTGGTATCCTCGCCTGCAATCATCCCCAAAACATTTCTATCTCGCAATGGGGTTCCCTTAATTTTGGCCGACAAGCTAATCTTAATAGGTAGCTTAACACCCTTAAACTTAAAATCAACGGTGTTAATATCTAACCCATGCTGCTTAAAACCTTGGTAAACGAGTCCTTTATTCAGGTTTACCCTAATAGTAGGCGATTTAAAGTCGTTAGAAGGTAGCGAAAGGTTGTCTTCGAAGAAAATGGTAGGCTTAGCATTAGGCATCTTACCCATGAGATCCTTTGCATTTCGCAAAAAGATGACGGCAGCCGGTTTTCGTTTTGAAATTTCAGCCTCCTGACTTGCCAGAATAGCCTCTTGCTTTTCGTTACTTAGCCCTTTGAAGTGGCTAAATCCCGCCAAATCCTCCTTCCCTACAGGCTGAACAACCACAATCTTACCTTTAACATCCAACTTTCCGTAAGAATCGATACCATATTCGGGTAAACTTAGCCCGTAACCTACAAAAACCACATTGTCGGATAGCGAAAACCCGTTACTCAGCCTTCTATTAGCAATAGAGAAGTCAATATTAGGAGTTGGTAGGATACTTCCCTGCCCCGCATCGATAGAAAACTGCCAGTCGAAAGGTTGGGAGTACCTTACTATATCGAAATTTTGAAAGTAGGTTTTCTTACCATCAGCAACATCGCCTGCGGGCTGTATGCCGTATTGAGTAAAGGCTGCGGCGATATATTCGGCAGCTAACGCGCCTCCGCGTTGAGATGGATAGCGCCCTTCGAGTAGCGGCGATGCCAAAAAGTTTACATGCGCCTTAATGGCGGACGTTGTCACCGCATCTAGCCCCCTTTGTATGGCTTGGTCTTGCGCCTGTGCCCCGATAGAGGCCGCTAAAAGTGCTACAAGTAGCGTAAAAATGGTTAGTGTTCGCTTCATTATTCGTGTTTAGAGGAATTACACGGCAAAGAAGTAGAAAATGTACCTATAGAATTCCTAAAAAACATGCATTAAACCAAAAAAAGGCTTCGAAGAACACCTGTATAAAGCCTCATCCATCATGCTTTTCGTAAATAGCTATTACAGTTTGTGTGTTAATTATAACATCTATTTATACCTGATGTTATCTAAAAAACAACACAGATTGCTTAACATCAAATCAAAATAAAAATATATGTAAAAATTAATGGCAAAAAAATAAACATACTTTACACAACTAGCGTTAATGTTATCGTATAAACAAAACATTTCTATCTATGAACGTAAAATTATTGTGTATTTCGATGCTCGTTGCAGCATCAATGCTAATCGTTGGCTGCTCGAAGCAGGACGATTCTGTTAATGTAAATTCTTCGCAGAAAGAATTTAGTGTTGCTCCTTCCCAGAACTTTGTTCCTGGAGAACTAATCGTAAAGTTTAAAGATGGACAAACCTTGAAGTCAAAAACTAACGTTATGCAAGCTTTTGGCGGTACGGTTGTTCAAAAGATTTACGGATCGAAGCTAAAAGGAACCGACAACGGTGCCGTTTATCTTTACTCCATCAAAACATCGATTGAGGAAGCAATTGCAAAGCTAAATCAAATGCCTGAGGTTGAATTTGCAGAACCTAACTACATCTACAAAACACAGGTAACCTCCAACGACCCTTACTTTACCAACGGTTCGCTTTGGGGCATGCAAGGTGATGCCTCGACACCCGCCAACCAGTACGGGTGCCAGGCTGCAGAGGCTTGGGCGCTTAACCACACCGGTTCGTCGACCGTGTATGTGGGTATAATTGACGAAGGTTACATGTACAACCACGCCGATTTGGCCGCCAACGCAGGTGTTAACCCTGGAGAAATTGCCAATAACGGCATAGACGATGATGGCAATGGCTACATCGACGATGTTTACGGCTGGAACTTTGATGGAAACAACAATGCCGTGTTTGATAGCGCCGGCGACGAGCATGGTACGCACGTAGGAGGTACTATAGGCGGTGTTGGCGGCAATAACATTGGTGTTGCTGGCGTATGCTGGAATGTAAAAATGCTTAGCGGCAAATTTTTAGGCCCTAACGGCGGTACATCGGCCAACGCAATTCTTGCGATCGACTATTTTGTTGACTTAAAGACAAGACATAACCTTAAGCTGGTTGCCCTTAACAACTCGTGGGGCGGCGGAGGCTTCTCGCAAGCCCTTAAGGACGCTATAGACAGAGCTTCGGCTGCTGGTATCCTATTTATTGCAGCTGCAGGCAACGGCGGTTGGGATGGAATTGGCGATAACAACGACAGAACCCCAAGCTACCCTGCCAGCTACACCAGCTCCAACATTATTGCGGTGGCTTCGATCACCTCATCGGGCGGCAGATCCTCCTTTTCGAACTATGGTGCTACCTCTGTAGACATAGGTGCTCCAGGGTCTAACATTTACTCCTGCATGCCACAGTCTGGCGGAGGTTCGACCTACGGAACTATGAGCGGAACCTCGATGGCTACGCCTCACGTTACAGGTGCTGCAGCTCTTTACGCGTCTACTCACCCTAATGCCACAATGGCTCAAATTAAAGATGCAATTTTAAATTCTGCGGTTGCGACAACATCTCTTAGAGGTAAATGCGTAACTGGCGGACGTCTAAACGTTAGCGGTTTCTAAATCTATGGGGGAGGCAGAGAGATTTGCCTCCCTTTTTACTGCCCACAGAAAGAAAGAGCGGTTTTGCCAGCAGCTGGTAAAGCCGCCTTTCTTTTTAGCCCCCCGTAAAATCCGTTTAAGCCCCTTTTCACGCAATTTATCCTTCCTATTTTACCTTTTGTCGATTTTTGGTGGCGCATAAAATTTGGTATTCGTTTCTTTGCATCAAATAAGAAGTATATAATAGAATGTCAGTAGCCAAAAAACCAGCGTTAGGATTCATTTTCGTAACAATTCTTCTGGATGTAATCGGTTTTGGAATTATAATCCCGATTCTACCTAAGTATATAAGCCATCTTACCGGCGGCGACCTAAGCAACGCCTCCCTGTATAGCGGTTGGCTTATGTTTTCGTTCGCCATCATGCAGTTTATCTGCTCGCCGATACTTGGAAACCTGAGCGACAGGTTTGGTCGCCGGCCAATTCTTCTTGCATCGCTTTTTGGATTCGGAGTAGACTACCTCATCATTGCTTTTGCGCCTACCATAGGTTGGTTATTTGTTGGACGCATCTTAGCGGGAGTTATGGGCGCCAGCTTTACCACTGCGGCCGCCTACATTGCGGATATTAGCACCCCCGAAAAGCGTGCGCAAAACTTTGGCCTCATTGGCGCCGCCTTTGGGCTGGGATTCATTATTGGTCCCGCGTTGGGAGGTGTTTTAGGGCACTACGGGTTCCGTATTCCCTTTTACGTGGCAGCTGCGCTAACTTTTATCAACTGGATATACGGCTACTTCGTGCTGCCAGAGTCTTTGTCTAAACGAAATAGGCGCCGCTTCGACATAAAGCGCGCCAACCCCATTGGGTCGCTCAAGCAGCTGCGCAAGTACCCCATCATATCGGGCTTGGTGGCCTCGCTCATCTGCATTTACCTCTCCAACTACGCCACGCAAAGCACCTGGACCTTCTTTACGATGGAAAAGTTTGGTTGGAGCGAGATGATTGTTGGCCTGTCGCTGGCCATGGTGGGCTTATCGGTAGCCATCGTGCAAGGTGGGCTGATACGGGTTATTAATCCGAAGCTTGGCCCCGTTAAATCCGTATACTTTGGACTTACCTTCTCGGTGCTAGGGCTTCTACTCACCGCATTTGTTCCTCAAGGGTGGATGCTCTTTGCCCTAATGCTACCATTTTCGTTAGGAGGCGTTGCAGGACCTGCCATACAGGGAATCATCTCCAACCAAGTCCCCGCCAACGAGCAAGGAGAGCTTCAAGGTGCTTTAACGAGCCTTATGAGCCTTACTTCTATTATTGGCCCCCTTTTAATGACCGGATTATTCTCCTTCTTCACCTCTAAAAGTGCCCCAGTATACTTTCCTGGAGCCCCATTTGTAATGGCAGCCCTTTTAGTGCTACTTGGGGGGATGCTAGCAAAAGGTACCCTTAGCACCATAAAGCATAAGGAGAAACCAGCAGCACCTGCAGAGGAGTAGGAGAAGCGTAAGCGCACCTTAAACGAAGATAAAGCACGCATAGCCGTACTAAAATCTTTTAAAAACACGAATAAAATGAGCTACGAGCATGCTAAAACGGGTTTAAGCACCGTTAATAGCATCTAGTAAGTAAGATATTCCCTTTATTTCAAGCTAGGCAGGCATCTCTTTACCCTTTAATTACCTGTATACCAACAAAAGAGATGCCTGCCTTATACTTATACCCACCTCAATAGGTGCTACCCTACTTAGCGGGTTGCCTACCGCCCTCCGCAATCGGATAAGAAATGCAGGACAACAATACGCAGCCCTTCGAAGCATCCTAATGCACCAAGCGGCTACCTCAACGCCTCTCGACATGTAGCAGCAGCGCTCGCCACCAGCTAGAATACCTTCAAAATAGATGGGCGCGATATAGTAATACTCTACCAGCCTTCCGAAAAAAGGTTACCCCGTTTCAAAAGAACTTTCGGTATTTAGCAGCACAAGCGAGGCCTTTAGCCAAGCATCTACGGCGTTTAGCTGAACGTTGGCTGCATTTAGCTGCAGGTTTCCGGCCTTTCGACAAAGGTTTCCGAATCGTAATTGCTTGTCTATCTTCCGGAAATGTGCAGCTAAACGCCGGAAACGCGCAGCTAAACGCCGGAAAAACGTAGCTAAATGGCGGAAAGAAATGGCTAACGGATGAAAAAAGGTGGCAGAAGCCAGAAACGAGCTGCTAGAGATCGAAAAGTAGCAGCTAAGAATGGCCAGCGGGCTACTAGGTAGATTTACGCGCTGCTAAACGACATCCACTAGCATTTATCCCTACAAAAAGAGGTTTGTACCAGCCCAACGCCAATACAGAGGTTTGCAGGCGCCTCCTAAACCCACCTAAAACAAAAAAAGGTAGCCGTAAGCTACCTCTTAGTTGTCCTATCAGGGGTCGAACCTGAACTCTTCTGATCCAGAGTCAGACGTGTTGCCAATTACACCATAGGACAATGTGCGCGCAAAGGTAAGCGCGATGCGCTATCGTTATCCCGTTTAACAAAAAAGTTATCCACAAAACGAGCAATATTTACATTTATTAGCTACATTAGGGGGTGTCAAAAAACTTAAAACTAACTATTATGAATTCAGTTGTTGTTAACAATGGCAAGGCTGACATTGTAAAAGACGGCCAAATTGTAGGTTCAATTGGGCATGGCGAGATTATTTGCGCCGAACTTAGTCCAGATAATTCGCTAATCCTTTGCGTAACCGATCAGGGCAAAGTTGAGCTGCGTAAGGAGAATGGCTCGGTGCACAAAAGCGTTGCAACCAACGCGGTATACGCCACATTCGAGGGGCACGATGTGCTGGTAACCACCATGAAGGGCAAGCAGGAGCTGCGAAAGGAAAATGGAAGCTTGATAAAGGTTGTGGGGTAACCCTCCACCTGCTAAGAATAAAAAAGGCGAATCGTAACGATCCGCCTTTTCTTTTATATGGTTAGCTTACTTGGCAGCAATTTTTGCCCACGAATCTTTCAGCGTTACGGTGCGGTTAAACACCACCTGCTGCTCCGAAGAGTCGCTATCTACACAGAAATAGCCGATACGCTCGAACTGGAATGTTTTACCAGCGGCATGGTTGGCCAAATCTGGCTCTATAAGCGCCTCGATCACCTTTAACGAGTCGGGATTCAAGAAATCCTTGTAGTCTTCCTCTTCGGTAAGGTTGTCCATGTCCGATCGGGTAAATAGGCGGTCGTATAAGCGCACCTGAGCCTTCTTGGCATGCTGCGCAGATACCCAGTGGATGGTTCCCTGAACTTTTCGACCATCAGGAGAGTTTCCTCCGCGCGATGCAGGGTCGTAGGTGGCATGCACCTCGATGATGTTACCATCAGCATCCTTTACCACATCGGTTGCCTTAATAAAGTAGGCGTAGCGTAGGCGTACTTCCTGTCCAATGGCTAGGCGGAAATACTTTTTAGGGGCAACTTCCATAAAGTCGTCGCGCTCTATAAAAATTTCGCGGCCAAAAGGCACCATACGGCTACCTGCAGCGGCATCCTCGGGGTTATTAACGGCTTCGAGCTCCTCCGATTGGTTTTCGGGATAGTTGGTGATAACCACCTTAAGCGGATTAAGCACCGCCATGCGACGCTCGGCACGCTTGTTCAAATCTTCGCGAACGAAAAACTCTAGCAGCGAAAAGTCGATCACGTTGTCGCGCTTGGCAACGCCAATACGCTCAGCGAAATTACGGATAGCTTCGGCAGTGTATCCACGACGACGGATACCCGAGATGGTGGGCATACGAGGATCGTCCCAACCGGTCACGTAGCTGTTTTTTACCAGCTCGAGCAGCTTACGCTTGCTCATTACGGTGTAGGTAAGGTTCAAGCGGGCAAACTCGTACTGCTTAGAAGGGAATATCTCCAAATTGTCGATAAACCAATCGTAAAGCGGACGGTGCACGTCGAATTCGAGCGTGCATATAGAGTGGGTAATCTTTTCGATAGAGTCGCACTGGCCGTGAGCCCAGTCGTACATGGGGTAAATGCACCACTTATCGCCCGTACGGTGGTGATGGGTGTGGATAATGCGGTACAGCAGCGGATCGCGGAAGAACATGTTGGGGTGAGCCATGTCAATCTTGGCGCGAAGCACGCGTGCGCCGTTTTCGAACTCGCCATTCTTCATGCGTTGGAATAGGTCGAGGTTTTCCTCAACGGAACGGTTACGGAAGGGGCTTTCGGTACCTGGCACGGTAACGGTTCCACGTCCCTTACGAATCTCCTCCTGAGTTTGATCGTCAACGTAAGCTTTTCCCCTTCTAATAAGCTCGCAAGCCCATTCGTAAAGCTGGTCGAAGTAGTCGGAAGCGTAAAACTCGTTGGCCCACTCAAAGCCTAACCACTTTACATCATCCTTTATAGAATCTACATACTCCACATCCTCCTTCACAGGGTTGGTATCATCGAAGCGAAGGTTGGTTGCCCCACCATATCTTTTTGCCAAACCAAAATTTAGGCAGATAGACTTTGCATGCCCAATATGTAGGTAGCCATTAGGCTCTGGAGGGAAGCGAGTCAAAACTCTTCCGTCGTGCTTACCACTCTTAATATCCTCTTCGATAATCTCCTCAAGAAAGTTCAGCGTCCTTTCTTCAGCACCTGAAACTTCTGCCTTATTGTCGCTCATACGTTTGTAATTTCTAGTATCTACAACCGGTTGCGCCGGTTGGAACTACAAATATATACAAAGTGATGCTTACTAGCGGAATAATGTTCCATAAATCGCGCAATTAAGGTTCAAAGGCGGTTTTCTGAAAAGGAACAAGCCTCGAGATATCCCTCCAAAATCATTTAAACCATTACCTTTGCCAAAAAAAGAGAAATGCAAGGTATCATAGAAATAGAGAACATGGAGTTCTACGCCTACCACGGCTGCTTTGAAGAGGAGGCCATTGTAGGCAACAAGTTTAAGGTTGATTTAACCATCGAAATGGATGCTGAGGTTCCATCCAAAACCGACAGCATTGGCGATGCCGTAAACTACCAGCTTGCCTACAATATCGTAAAGCGCGAGGTTGCCATCCGTTCCCACCTGCTCGAGCACGTAGGGGGCCGAATTATTGAAGGTATCTACAATGAGCTCTCGGGCGTACAAAAGGTTAAAGTAAAGGTTTCGAAGATGAATCCACCAATGGGAGGTGCCATCGAAAAGGTAAGCGTAACGCTAATAAAGTAGACAACTGGACAGCCCATGCTACGTGATGAGGAAAAGATAAAGCAGAGCGTTTGCCCACAATGCGGGCAAACGTTTACCTGCAGCACCGCAACAGGCAAGTGCTGGTGCCAAAATTTTAGCATCTCGGATGAGAATCTTAAGCTACTTAAAACGAGATATAAAACCTGCCTATGCCCCTCCTGTTTAGCTGCATTTAGCGAAAAAGTTAACGACTCCTCTTGCAAACGCTGATTTTTTTCTATCTTTGCACTCGCAATCGGGTTTCGTGGCCGAGTGGCTAGGCAACGGTCTGCAAAACCGTGTACAGCGGTTCGAATCCGCTCGAAACCTCAACAAAAGGCTGAATGATTTTCATTCGGCCTTTTTTATTTTTGCAGCATCAAAATCGGAAGTCATGAAAATGAGAGTAAGAAAACCGACCGAATCCGAAGCGGCCATAGCCAAAAGTTGGGAGATTTGGACGTGTGAGGCCAGCACCTTTCCTTGGCACTACGCCCAAAAGGAGGTGTGCTACATTCTTGAGGGCGAAGTTAATGTTGAAGATCCACAGGGCAACATCATTTCATTTGGTGCAGGCGACTGGGTGGAGTTTGATGCCGGCCTAACGTGCACTTGGCACGTCAAAAAGCATATCCGAAAGCATTACCATTTCGAATAAAAAAGGGGAACCTAACGGCTCTCCTTTTCCTTATATCAACTTGGATTATAAACCAAATTCTTTCTTAAGCAGCTCTACGCTATCCAACTTTTCCCAAGTAAAGAATTCAACTTCCTTCTCAACCTGATTGTTTAGCGGCCCAACAAATATTTTACGAGTAAACGGATCGCGACCAAAGTGTCCGTAAGCAGCCGTTTCTTCGAAAATTGGATTCTTTAATCCAAACTTCTCCACAATCTTAGCTGGACGAAGATCGAACAGCTGCGCAACCTTAGCGCTAATTTGTGCATCGGTTAAACCTTGTTTTGCGGTGCCGTAGGTGTTTACATAAACGCTTACTGGCTGAGCAACACCGATTGCGTAGGCAACCTGTACCAACACCTCGTTAGCTACACCTGCAGCAACAAGATTCTTGGCAATGTAGCGGGCAGCATAAGCAGCCGAACGGTCTACCTTAGACGAATCCTTACCGGAAAATGCGCCACCACCGTGAGCTCCTTTACCTCCGTAGGTATCTACAATAATCTTACGACCTGTAAGACCGGTATCACCATGAGGACCTCCAATTACAAACTTGCCAGTTGGGTTTACGTGAAGAATGATATCCCCTGTAAATAGCTTTTGAACGCGCTCGGGCAGAAGAGCCTTGATGCGTGGAATAAGGATATTTTGAACATCAGCCTTAATAGTTTTCTGCATCTCCTCATCGCTAGCAAACTCGTCGTGCTGAGTAGATACTACGATGGTATTGATGCGCTCAGGCTGGTTGTTATCGTTATACTCTATGGTAACCTGCGATTTAGAGTCTGGACGTAGGTAGGTCATTTCCTTACCTTCGCGACGAATCTTTGACAGCTCCAGAAGCAGCATGTGCGAAAGAGTCAACGAAAGCGGCATGTACTCATCCGTTTCGTTAGAGGCATATCCGAACATTAGTCCTTGGTCGCCTGCGCCTTGATCGCCTGCACCCTTTTCCTCTTGGCTAACGCCGCGGTTAATATCTGGAGACTGCTCGTGAATTGCAGAGATCACCCCGCAAGAGTCTCCGTCAAACTTATACTCGGCCTTGTTGTACCCAATTTTGTTGATAACCCGGCGAGCAACATCCTGAACGTCTACATAACCCTCGGTGTTAACTTCGCCGCTGATTACAACCAAACCTGTAGTTACAAGCGTTTCGCAGGCAACCTTAGAGTTTGGATCTTGGGTTAAAAATTGATCAAGAATTGCATCCGAAATTTGATCGGCCACCTTGTCTGGATGTCCCTCAGAAACAGACTCAGATGTAAATAAGTATCCCATTTCTTTTTAAACTGTTTGGTAATTGAACAATAAATCAGAAAGGATTTAAGGATGGACAGAAATACTATTTAGTTTTAGCATTTTTTTCTGTGGTTGCAAGCATCCAAATCTTTCCACATGAGGGCACAAAGGTAATAATTGTTTTATTTTTTTCTCCATCAGAAAAGTAATATAGCATTACGCCCTAAATCGTTATTGATTATTATGACTATAACGATTTTGATTTAAGCTCTTTAGCTCGATCGGGTGTAAAAACCTGCTTTGCATTCTGATTATTTATCTTTACAAACTATATTTGCTATAGTATTCAACAGCATTCGAAAACATTCCATAATGGTAAAATACTTTCGTATTTATGTACTTCTAGCGGTAGCGGCGGTAGCGGCTACAACAATACAGTCATGTACAAAATCCGACTTCACTGGTCCAACATTAGCAAGCAACGATGTAAACAACAAGCGCACCTTCACCATAAATCCGGATGAAGAAATTACGTTAGAATCGAAATTTATTAAACCCGAGCAACTCTCGTTTGAATGGAGCATGGAAGGGCAGATTCTAGCAAAAGAGGGAACCTCCTACCGCTTTAAATCAAAGGAATCGGGGAGCTACATCGTTACACAGCGGGTGTACAATGGTATTGCCGAAGTTTACATCGACTACTATATTACCGTTCGCGGAACATATGATAGCGGCACCTTCATCTTTACCAACAACAGCACCGAATCGCAGCTTACCTTTATTAATAAGGACAACACGAAAGTTGACGAGAATGCCTACAAGACTGCCAACCCTGGAAAATCGATTGGAGCCAAAATTTCTTCGGCAACCGCATTCTATGGCAAAATGTACATTCTTACCGAATCGGAAATTATTGTGCTAAATGCCATCACCTTAAAGGAGATTAACAGAATAGCTACCCCAGCCAAGCCAAACTACCTTATTAATGTAGATAGGTCGAGCGCGCTTCTTAGCACAGATAAGGGTGTTTACCGAGTTAGCATCAGCCCTCTAGCAATAACCGGTCAGGTTCTTGGTCTTAACGGAAGAGTTGGGATGATGGTTAAGAACGAGAACTACGTGATGGCGCTTACCCTTAATGGCCTTGCAGCCATCAACAAGTCAACCTTGCTGCTAACCCGATTTATAAATTCAGGAAAATTGGGCCTCGTTGCCGATATAGCAGGAAACGTTTGGACTACCAACGAGGATACAATCATCTCGGTTAGCCCTACGCTTTACGTTACGAAATTTAAAAACACTAATAGTCCGCATGCCACCGCTTCTTGGAATCCTTGGAACGAGGGCACTTTAACCCTCTCTACCACCGAAAATGCGCTACTTTTCATTAAGGCAAACGATAATGGAACTCCATCGCAAACCATCTGCAAAGTAGATATTAGCAACCCTAGGAATTTGGGGATTACCGAATTTATAACACTTCCTAAAGACAGGCAGTTTACAGGAATTGGATTTAGGATAAACTCAGAGAACAACATTGTAGCTTCAACCGTTAATAGTTCGGGCAACGACCCGCAAGCGGTAATATACCGTTCGGGTGATGCAACGCTAGTAACTACCGTTGCAACCACAGCAACCGATGTTAAATCGTTCCTTTTCAATAAAACGAACTAATGCGAAAGATTTCGGCTCACTACATCTTTGGTGTAAACGAGACCCCAGTTAAGTTTGGGGTGATAAGCCTGAATGGGAAGGAGGTTGTCTCTATTAGCCAGCCTGTAGAAAGACTAGCCGAAACTGCGCAAACGGAGTTTTATCCGGGTATAATCATACCAGCCATAGTCAATGTAGCAACTACAAACGAAAGCATCTGGCTGCCTAAAAATGATGCTGCTATAGAAGAACATCTAAAAATGTCGACCAACATTCCTTCGTATGCAGTTGTTACAACCGAAAATATTTGCAACCTTTCGGAAGAATCGCTGCAAAATCTTATGCAAAAAGGGACGAGATTGGTACTTGGAAGCGTAACGGACAACCATCCAGTTATTCTTTTTAGGCTAATGAGCAAACTCTCCGAAAAGTTGTCGGAATTATCCTTTTCGGAAATTGTAAAAATAGCAACAACGAATGGAGCCAACGCGCTAAATCAGCCTCTGCGGGGGAGTATAAATCCTCCAAAGCAGCCAGGGATATGGCACATATCGGGCTTCAACTTTGCAAAAATGAGCATCGACCAAAACTCAAAAATGACAGTTCTAATAGACTAACAATGCTTGTATGGCAACTTTTTTATTCGAAAAAATAGTATTTGGCCCCATAAAAAGCCGCCGATTAGGTAGCTCATTAGGCATCAACCTGCTACCTGTGGACAGTAAACTTTGTAACTTTGACTGCATCTACTGTGAATGTGGATGGAATGACACCTCCGCAAAAAAGGCCTTTCATCCACGCGAAGAGGTAAAAGAAGCACTCAAAGCGAAACTAGAGGAACTCAAAAAATTTCATAACCTCCCCGATGTAATCACCTTTGCTGGCAACGGAGAACCGACCATGCACCCAGACTTTGAAGGCATAATTGATGATACTATCGCATTACGCAATGAGCATTCGCCTAAAACAAAAATTGCCGTGCTTTCCAATGCCACTCTAATTGGACGCGAAAAAGTTTTTAATGCACTAAAGAAAGTAGATCAAAACATTTTAAAGTTAGATTCTGCATTTGAAGAAACGGTGCTGCTAGTCAATAAACCTCATGGTGAATACTCTACCGCAAAAGTGGTGGAACGTTTAAAGGAATTTAAAGGACAGGTTACCATACAAACCATGTTTTTACGAGGAACTTTTGATGGAAAACCGGTTGATAATACCACCCATCAAGAGATTGAGGCATGGCTAAACCTTTTGGCAGAAATAAAACCTAAAGAGGTGATGGTGTACACCATTGATAGAGATACTCCAGCGCCAGATCTCGTTAAGGTTCCTGCAGAAGAGCTACATGCTATAGCCCATACCGTAACTAATAGGTTGGGCATACATACACAAGTATCAGCATAAACCCAAACCATGAAAGTGCTAATCGCCCCGCTTAACTGGGGCATTGGGCACGCCGCCCGATGCATACCTATCATACAGCACCAGCTTAAAGAAGGGAAAGATGTGCATATTGCATCCGATGGAGAAGCACTGGATTTACTCAAAGCCTACTTTCCTAAACTCACCTTTCACGAGTTGCCACAACTAGCAATTACCTATACCAAGCGCCTCCCGCTATATTTTAAATTTCCGATTATTGCATTAAAGGTAATGTGGCACTACCGAAAAGATAAAAGAGCAATAGCAATTCTACAGGAACAAGAGCAATTTGACATTATCATCTCGGATAATCGCTACGGAGTGAGAAGTAAAAAGGCGAAGTCCTACATTGTTACCCACCAGCTAAAGGTGGTAAACAAACGGCTCATCCCAATGGAATGGCTCTCTAAGCATATCATTAGACGACTTATAAAACCTTTTAACACCTGCCTCATCCCTGATTATGAAGGCATAGACAACCTTACAGGCATCATTAGTCAGCCACCACTTGGGATTACTTATTTATATACGAAGCCTCTTTCTCGGTTTCCGATTGATAGCCTTCCGATCCCGCTACCCAACTACCAGATACTAGCCATCTTATCGGGACCAGAACCCCAACGATCACAACTCGAAAATATCATACTCGATCTAGCCTCCCAAAGTAGTAAAAGCGTGATGCTACTTCGAGGAACAAAGCAGGCGCACCCAATCACGGCTAGCATCAATGTAAAAATACTCGACTTTGCAGGAGATTCTATGCTGCAGTCGCTAGTATGCAATAGCCAAACCATTATCGCGAGAGCAGGCTATAGCACCATCATGGATCTAAATGCGTTAAAAAAAGGTGCGGTACTGATTCCAACGCCTCATCAACCCGAGCAGGAGTACCTAGCACAATGGCTCGATGGCAAGCGAGGATTCGAATACTGCTCGCAACGTAAAAAAGATTTAGAGAAATTTTTCTGATTTTGGTAGCCGCAAATTGGTTAACCATCAGCACTTACCCCAACAACAGCTATGCAAAAAACCGTACTCATCACCGGCTCTTCAAGCGGAATAGGAAAAGCCACCGTGAAATATTTTCAAGAAAGAGGCTGGAATGTAGCAGCAACTATGCGCCAGCCTGATAAAGAACAAGAGCTTCGCGCTTTGCCTAATGTAAAACTCTACACATTAGATGTTACCAATAACGAAAGCATAGATAACGCCCTACAGCAAGTAACAACGGATTTTGGTCGTATTGATGTACTAGTAAACAATGCTGGCTATGCGGCCATTGGCATCTTCGAGGCTGCAGACAGGGATATCATTCAACGTCAATTCAACACCAACGTATTTGGACTTATGGCAATGTCTAAAGCAATTCTTCCTATTTTTAGAAAGAACAAGGGGGGAACTATCGTTAATGTAGCCTCGGTAGGAGGGCGCCTTTGCTTCCCGTTGTATAGCCTATATCATGCTACGAAATGGGCTGTTGATGGTTTTTCAGAATCGCTACAATACGAACTTAAACCATTTAATATAAAAGTTCGTATCATAGAGCCAGGACTTATTAAAACCGATTTCTACAGCCGCTCACAGCAGGTACTAGCCATGAACGAAGAACCTGAATATGAGCAGCTGCTTTCTAAAGGAGAAAAAACGATCTCCAACTTTACCCAAATGGGCTCGAATCCCGAGACGGTTGCTAAATGCATCTATAAGGCTGCCATCTCCACTAGCGGAAAGCTGCGCTATCCCATAGCAGGAGGAGCTCGACTGTTTCTTCTTATGCGTTGGATTACCCCCGATCGCTTATTCAGAACTTTTGTACAAAAAGTATACTTCGGTCGCAAAGCCTAAACAACATCCTAAAAACCCAACAAACTTCAATAATCTACCCATGCACAAGAGGAGTTTTAATGAGAATTGAGCCCTTTTTCTTACTTTCGTCGGCTAATGAGTAAGCTAAAACACATCGTCGCTATACTGCTGCTCGGGCTAGCACTGCTCGACTGCATCGATGTGTGCATGATAACCAGCAACAGCGAACAAATTCCTTTTTCGAAAAATTTTGCAGCTGCCGTTGCCCTGCACCACCACCACCACGAGGATTTAGCAAACACTTACACCTACGAACTTAGCACAAAGCTAGAAAGTCTACCCAACACATGGATAGAATATAGCCTACCTCTTTTTTATTGCTACTCTTGCCGCATATGGCAGCCTCCTCAATAACAACAGGTAATAACTAAAGATACAAAGTTCATCCGTTTACCATTGTGTTGCTTTTGGCTCGCAATGGCTATACCATATTGTATCCTGAACAAATCAAAACAAACAGCAACTTAAATAAATCGCAATGTCTTCTGAAAAGAAAAACGTAGCAGGAATTTCCGTGTTGGCAGCCATATTTCTAACAGGATTCAAGCTCGTAGTTGGACTACTCACTGGTAGCTTAGGGATACTATCCGAAGCGCTTCACTCTGCTTTAGACATGGTAGCTGCAGTTATCACCTACTATTCCGTACGCATCTCCGACCGTCCAGCCGATAAAAATCATAACTACGGCCACGGTAAGGTAGAAAATCTCTCTGCGCTAATAGAGACAATCCTGCTTCTGGTAACCTGCATCTGGATTATCTACGAAGCTATAAGCCGTTTAATTTCAGGCAACACCCATATAGAAGTCTCTGTATGGAGTTACATTGTTGTGGTATCATCCATCATTATTGACGTTACCCGTTCTAGAGCTCTATACAAAGTTGCCAAAAAGCATAACAGTCAAGCACTAGAGGCAGATGCACTCCACTTTGCAACAGATATATGGAGTTCCGCAGTAGTCTTATTTGGCTTAATATGCGCCCATTTTGGCTTCCATTTTGCGGATTCAGCAGCAGCACTTGGCGTTGCAATCATCGTACTCAGCGTCTCGTACAAGCTTGGACGTAGAGCCGTAGATGTTCTACTCGACCATGCTCCCAACGAACTTTATCAACAAATAAACGGTTTACTGAGAGAAAATGAAGAGGTGAAATGCTACCACGACCTAAAAGTTCGCGTTGCAGGTGCTGATACGTTTGTAAATGTAACTGTTCATTTACAACCAACACTGAGCTTAAGCCAAGCGCACGAAATATCTCATAAAATAGAAAGACACATATGCAGCGCCATTCAGCGCTGTGAGGTACAAATTCACTACGAACCCAACGACGAGGAGCACAAATTAGAAAAGCCCTTTTAGTGTGAAGTGTTTATTACCTAAAGTTCCTATATTCGTGAAAAATGGTAGCAACTCTCCCTAAAAGAGGGTGCATCATTTTTATTAATCACTAAATATTTATGCTATGAATTGCCCTTTATGTAATGTTCCCCTAATGATGGCCGATAAGCAGGGGGTAGAAATAGATTACTGCCCTAAATGTCGCGGTATTTGGCTCGACCGTGGAGAGTTAGAGAAAATTATCGAGCGTTCTCTTCAGCCTGGCTTCGGGTACCACGACGACGACCACTACAACAAACATCATGATAGCCATAAGTCGCCTTTTAGCCACGACAAATATCCTAACAAGCATAAACGAGGGTTTCTTGGCGATCTTTTCGATTTTTAGTAATAGCAAACGCAGCCCTTTGTGGCTGCGTTTATGTTATTGGGGATTAACCCAATTCTCATACTCTAGCGTCTTCTCCTTAATCCACTCAATATAACGAGGATTGTCTTTCATAAAGGAGGCATTTGCTTTTATATTTCCCATAACCTCTGGTGTGACATAAAAGTTGCTAGAATAAGCTTCGAGAATATCCATCATGGCACCCGCATCTTTTAGTTCGAGAGCCTCATTTATAAGCTGGTGATGCATCTTTTGGTAGGTTGGCATGTCCTGCATTACCTGCTTAGCAAAAGCGACAAATCTTACAGCATTATTCATTTTGCGATTTAAAACTGCCCTTTGGTAGTTTAAAAAGATGTCGCCACCAATTAGTTTGTCGATAGAATTAACAGTCTCAAGGCATTTAGAATACTCCTTTAAGCTATCATAAATACTCAAAAGCAGCATGTAGGTCGCAATATTGGAAGAATCTTTTTTGATAAAAAACTTAGCAGCATCCAATGCCTCTTTATTCCTATTTTGAAGAGCTAACGCTTTTACATGCTGTATGCAATTAAAGCCATAATCTTGCTCCTTTTCTGTTAGTTGATTGTAAAGATTTGTAGCCTCGGCATAGCTCTCGTTCTTTACAGCATTGGTAAACCCAATTTGGACATTAACCCTTGGATCCGAACTTCCATATTGAACTGTGCTTTCTAGAATGCTTTTCATTACCGTACTTAAGTAGCTAGATGTTGAAAAAACAAAAACATCTGCTACCGAAAAAGTATCCCCGTTGCGCAGCAGCTCTAAATCGAAATAACCAAAACTACCTCCAGAAACATAGCGATAGATTAAATGCGGTCTATCGGATTCCGACCAATAGTTACCTATCCAGCCAATATTATCAACAACATCATCAGGAAATGGGAAAATCGATTTTTTTAAATCCTTTTCGAAATACATTTTAATGTTCTCGATATCGGTTGATGGAATATGAGCAATAGAGGTACTATCCAGCTGGCTCCAAAGTTCCGCAAAAAAATTTTCCATACTCAGATGGTCAATTACAATTTGAGGATATCCATTATTCACCGAGTCAATAATCATGTTCGAAAAGCGTTCAAGATTTGATGTTTCTACAGAATCGACCTGATAAACAGCCTTATCTTGCCCCACAACAAAATATGGAGCAAGCCCCAATAAAAGCATAAAGAGGCCAATAGCTGATCGCTTCATTTTAATGTCGTTAAAATTTATATAGGAAAAGGACTAACCCAATAGCCCGCTAAAACAGGTAAACAGTACAAAGCATGGTAAACATCCCCAAGGCATATCCACCCGCAATCTGCTTAATATTATGCTCCCCAAGGTAAAGCCGAGATGTTCCAATAACTCCACTAAAAAGAAAACCAATCAGCAGGAAGCCGACAATACTGGACAAAAGTTTGAGTATAATAAAAAAGATAATGCCCATAATTCCGCCTATTCCCACCATGTGGATGCTAATCTTCCAAAAAAAATTGATGACCAAGGTACACAGTACCGCCAATGTTGACCCTAAAAGAAAGAGTTTGATGATTTTAGGCAAGTCTACTCCACCCAAGAAGTAAAGGGTAAAAGCAAACAAAAGAAAGGTAAACAAAAGAGGTAGTACTCTTTCCTGCTTTTCGGAAAAATTATAGTCCTTAGCCATTTTCCGCTTAACAAAAATCGGGAGTAGGAGCATTGGAAAAAGCAGCGTATTAGCCATCACCACCATGAGCACATACTTTTTTACCTCCCAAGGAACAAAAGTTACCACACTACCAGCCTGAAACATAATCAGAATACCGTAGGTAGGCATAAAAAGAGGATGCAACAAAAAGCTGAACGTTTTTGCCAGCACTTTAAACATAGGCTATAGCTCCTTTCGTAGTCGTGCAACGGGAATATTGAGCTGCTCACGATATTTAGCCACCGTTCGACGAGCAATTGGATATCCTTTTTCTCTAAGAATCTCCATTAACGCCTCATCTGTAAGCGGTTGTTTCTTGTTTTCAGCAGCCACACATTCCTCCAAAATGGTTTTAATTTCTCGCGTCGAAACCTCCTCTCCGCTATCATTTTGCATGCCTTCGGAGAAAAAATATTTAAGCGGATAAATCCCAAAATGCGTTTGAATATACTTGCTATTTACAACACGTGAAATAGTGGATATATCTAGCTCCGTAACGGCAGCGATATCCTTAAGAATCATGGGACGCATTCTAGTTTCATCTCCCTCCATAAAATACTCACGTTGAAACTCAAGAATAGCGTTCATCGTAAGCATTAGCGTATTTTGCCTGAGCTTAAGAGCATCTATAAACCACTTCGCCGAATCAATTTTCTGCTTAACAAACGTCACCGCTTCCTTATCCTTTTTGGTAGATTCGGCTTTCTTGGCAACGTACTCCTTCAGCATCACCTGATAATCTTTGCTTATTCTTAACTCGGGCTGGTTCATGGAGTTTAGCGATAGTAGCAGCTCTCCATCTTTAAGTTCCAACAGAAAATCGGGAATAATATGCTCCGCATAAACGCTATGAGGATCGTTATAGCTGCTCCCTGGTTTGGGAGTTAAGCTTATGATCTCATCAACCGCATCACGGAGCTCGTCCTCCGTAATTCCCATCCGGCTTGCTATTTTTTCGTAGTGCTTTTTAGTAAATTCTTCGAAAAAGCTATCCAAAATGGTGGAGGCATTACGCACAGAATCCAACGTCTGATCCTTATGGCGAATCTGTATTACCAGGCATTCCTGAAGCGTTCGAGCACCAACACCTGCAGGTTCAAAATCCTGAATAATGAGTAGCACCTCCTCCAACTCCTGTTCTGTAACCTCTATATTAAGCGCGAAGGCAATATCATCAACAATATTTTCAAGAGGACGACGAAGGTATCCATCATCATCTATACTGCCAATAAGGTATTGCCCCAACGCCTGCTGCCTCGATGTTATTGGGCGCAACCCCATCTGATTTTCGAGGCTCGTATGAAAATCAATCCCTACAGAAAATGGGATGGTGGACTTACTAATATCTTTAGAGAAGTTGTTAGCATACAACTTGTAGCTTGGCGTATCGTCGTCATTTATGTACGTGTCGATATTTGAGAGGTTGTCTTCCTGTGTTTTAGCTGCCATTTCGGCCTCATCCTTCACATGGTCGGCCCCCTCTTCAAGTACAGGGTTAACCTCCAGCTCTTCCTTGATACGCTGTTCTAGCTGTATAGTAGGAAGCTCCAGCAGCTTTATCATTTGAATTTGCTGTGGCGATAACTTTTGCAGTAACCGTTGCTGAAGGTTTAACTTTTGCATTCTAACGTAACTCTATAATTAACAATTAAAACTCTGCGTTATTCGGAGTTCTTGGGAATGGAATCACATCACGAATATTCCCCATACCGGTAACAAATAGCAGCAAGCGCTCGAAACCTAACCCAAATCCAGAGTGTGGTGCTGTTCCAAAACGGCGGGTATCTAAATACCACCACATATCCTTTTCAGGGATTTCGAGCTCAGCAATACGTGCTTGAAGTGTTGTCAAACTTTCCTCACGCTGCGAACCTCCTATAATCTCGCCAATCTTTGGGAAAAGAACATCCATTGCACGAACCGTCTTTCCATCTGGATTTTGCTTCATGTAGAACGCTTTGATTTCTTTTGGATAGTCGGTAAGAATTACCGGTTTCATGAAATGCTTTTCCACGAGGTAACGCTCATGCTCTGACTGAAGATCTAGCCCCCAACTTACAGGGAATTCAAACTTCTGTCCACTAGCCATCAAAATATCAATTGCTTCTGTATACGGTAAACGGACAAAATCGTTGCTAACCACAAATTTCAAACGATCAATAAGCTCTTCATCATACATTTTGTTCAAGAACTCCAGATCTTCCATGCAGTTATCCAACGCATATTGAATAAGCGACTTTAAGAAATCTTCCGCAAGATTCATGTTATCCACAATATCGTAGAACGCCATTTCTGGTTCAATCATCCAGAATTCAGCCAAGTGGCGAGGCGTATTCGAATTTTCGGCACGGAAGGTTGGACCGAAGGTGTAAATCTCCGACAACGCCATTGCACCAAGCTCGCCTTCAAGCTGTCCTGAAACAGTTAGGTTGGTCGATTTTCCAAAGAAATCCTGCGTATAATCTATCTTACCCTCCTCAGTCTTAGGAAGATTGTTTAAATCGAGTGTAGTAACCTGAAACATAGCACCAGCCCCCTCTGCGTCCGACCCCGTTACAATTGGTGTGTGCAGGTAGAAAAATCCTTTGGAGTTAAAGTAGTTATGTATAGCAAACGCCATTGCATGACGAATACGAAGTACCGCACTAAACGTGTTAGTCCGTGGGCGCAGGTGAGCTATTTCACGAAGAAACTCAAGCGAGTGCCCCTTCTTTTGCAATGGGTAGGTATTGGGATCTGCAGTTCCGTATATCTCCAGTTCTTTTGCCTGTATTTCAACACTCTGCCCTGAACCTACTGATTCTACTAAAGTTCCTACAACACGAAGGCAAGCACCTGTCGTAATCAGCTTAAGCATCTCCTCGTCAAAATTCGACACTTCAACCACGACCTGGATATTATTAATCGTAGAACCATCATTTAATGCAATAAACGCTACGTTCTTGTTGCCACGCTTTGTGCGTACCCAACCTTTTGCCGTCACTTCGCTTCCAACTTCCTTGGAGCGGAGCAGGTCTTTGATTTTAAGTCTTCCTCCGGGTTGCATTACTATCAAGTTAATTTTTACATTTCGAAACTCGACAAAGTTAAAAAAATAAGACTTTTTGCCACGGCCTACCATCCACTCATTTTATCCGACGGTGGTAAAGTAAGCTAATGCAGCAGCATCGCCAAATCAAACTTAACACATAAATTCATGAAAACACGATTCCTTAAGATTATTTTTGACGACAGACAGCTCATAAAACAAGTACATTTGCCTCAAAATAGAGACAACATCCGACTCTTTTCACCTACTTACTTTGCTATGCCTAAAATTCAGTTTTAACAAAAAGACACTTCAAAAAGAAAAGAAAATTGCAACTTAACTCGAAGGGTCTTCGTAAAAGTAACTGAAAGCAGATGGAATAATAAAGAAACACCAATGGGGTGTTTGTTGGACTACAGATCTGGCCAGTTATGCAAAAGTTGTGGTTTTGGCTTGGCCCCAACTTTTTACTTACAGCAACACGTAGACTAGGATGCTACAGCGGGTAAAACCACTGCCGAATTGGAGTTACACAAGCCTGGTTCTTTACTCTTATCTGTTGTAGGGCTCCTTTGAGAGGCTGCAATTTAGAGGTGGATTCATTCAAGGAAAAACCTTTTAAAACGTTAGCTGGTGCTAACACCCTGATGCAATGTTATCCACTCAACTCTCAGAATAATTATCAATCAAGGAGGCTACTTGGTAAAAGATAAAGACCAAAGTTAACCTAATTATGCCGCAACGACTTACCTCGTTGTATTTATAAAGATGACTAAACTTTCAATCGTATTGAACAAGTAAAGGTAAGAGTAGCGGTTAACCTAAATGTTTTTAAATGACGTTGACTGAAGAAAATGAAACTTAGAGAGGCTACCATCTTAGAAGATTGTAGCCTCATTTTTATTATAGGCAACAAAAAAGGGAATCCTAACGGATTCCCTTTGTCGGTTCGGTGAGGATCGAACTCACGACCCCATGATTAAGAGTCACGTGCTCTACCAACTGAGCT